>PWXP01000558.1 GCA_003561895.1 Planctomycetaceae bacterium
ACTATCACATGCGTTTCCGTCCCGACATGGAGGGCGTCACGCCCATCCTCACCGCCGTTCCGCCCGACAGCACACGCGAGCGCCGCGACGGCCCGCACAGCAACAACCCGACCGTCCGCGCACGCCGAGGCGAGGCGGAACACGTCGCTTGGGTAACCGAGCGCGCCGACGGCGGGCGCGGGTTCGGCTTTACCGGCGGGCATTGGCACTGGGCCTGGGCTCAGGATGATTTCCGAACCGTGGTGCTCAACGGCATCGCCTGGTCGGCCGGACTGGACATTCCCGAGAAGGGCGTCCCCTCGGAAACTCCCACCTACGAGGAGCTGCTGAAGAACCAAGACTTCCCGAAGCCCGACGGCTTTACGGAGGAGAAAGCCCGGGCCAGCTATGCGCCCCGGTGACCGCCCTGCGCACGCGACATGATGTGCCATTTCTTCATGGATGCCACGCGGAAGAGCCAGTTTCACGCGAGTGCATCGAGACAGGCGAGCGGCCCGCGTGGGACATCGTGATCGGCCACTGCTCGACGGTGATGAGCCTGCTACGTGGGCATCGCCTCGACGGCCTTGTACACGGTCTTGGTGATTTCAAAGCCGAGCCGGCGGTAGAAGCGGATGGCGGCTGAGTTTTCGGCGGTTACCTCCAGGTAGACCCGCAACACACCGGCCTGTTGGAAGCCCAGGAGCGAGCGGAACAGCAGACACGTGCCCAGCCCTGCACCGCGATGCGCGGGGGTGACGCCCACGTTCTGGATCGCCCCGACGCCGCGCCGGTCGCGCACCCCCTGAATGGTACCGCATAAGCCCGCCCGACCTCGCGGCTCGGGCTGGTAGGCCACCAGCCATGTGGCCTCGGGCAAAAACCCCTGCTTCTTGCGAATCTCCTTCATCAGCCGCCGACAGCCTTCCAGCTCGCCGAGGCATGGGAAGACATTCGCGTCGAGTTCGTCGCGGAAGCACAGGTATTTCGCCTTCGCGCAGGCGTCCAGCAGCGAATCGTTCCAGGCCAGGAACCGGTACCCCGGCCGCAGCGGGGGGGGGCCCCGTTCCAATCCGCTCAGGTCGATCTCCATGCGGTATCGTTTAAAGTACGTCAGGTTCATACGCCGCCATTATGCACCGGGCTCGAAAACCTGCAATGGCAAGCGGCGCCCACCCACCGACGTCCGATGGATCGGTGGCGTCTGGGCCGCTTGACGTTCCCTGCATCCATTCTTTACGATATGCGTTTCGGCAGGGTGCGGGAATGGACGGCGGGGGGCGCGGACGCTTTCCACGACCCGATGGCCGGGGCCGTCCGCGTTGCGACGCAGGAGTTAGGGTTAAGAAAGGGCCGCCGGCGGGCGAGCCGGCCGGCGGGGAAAAGGCTTAGGGCACCGCAACCGGGAGCCCGGGAACGATTGGCACTGAACACGTGGAACCGCTCGAAGAAAATTGCACAATGGATGTTGCCAAGGTTGCCCTGGTGGGGTTTGGGACGATCGGTTCGGGCGTCGCCCGACTGCTGTTGGAACACCCCGAGCGAATCGCCCGCCAGGCAGGGCGTCCCGTTCGGCTCGTGCGCGTGGTCGATCCCGACCTGCGGCGAGCCCGAAACATGACCCTTCCAGGGGGAATGCTCACCGGCGACCTCCAAAGCGTCCTGGCCGACCGCGAAGTCGCGGCGGTCGTGCAGCTCATTGGCGGCCTGGAGCCGGAGCGGTCGATTATGCTGCGGGTGCTGGAGTCGGGCAAGGACGTGGTTACCGCCAACAAGGCGCTGCTGGCCGAGCACGGGGTGGAGCTGTTCGATCGGGCCCGACAACTGGGCCGATCCATCGCCTTCGAGGCGGCCGTGGCCGGCGGCATTCCCATCATTGCGGCCATCAGCGAGTGCCTCACGGCCAACCAGGTCGAATCGGTTCGGGGCATTCTCAACGGCACGAGCAACTTTATCCTGAGCGAGATGGGGCAGCGGGGTTCGTCGTACTCCGAGAGCGTGTCCGAGGCGCAGCGGCGGGGCTATGCCGAGGCCGACCCCACCCTCGACGTCGACGGCACTGACGCCGCTCAGAAGCTTGCCATCCTGGCCCACCTGGCCTTCGGTGCCCGCATCAATTGGCGCGACATCCCCCGAACGGGGATCGACGTGGTCGAACTGGCCGACATCCGCTACGCGGCCGAGTTGGGCTACCACGTCAAACTGCTCGCCACGGCCGAGCTCGGCGGCGACGGGCTGGAACTGCACGTCTCGCCCACCCTCGTCCGCCAGGGCACCCCCTTGGCCGAAGTCCGCGGCGCGTTCAACGCCGTCCGCGTGGTAGGGGACGCTGTCGGACCGGTTTTCTTCCACGGGCAGGGGGCGGGCCAAATGCCCACCGCTTCGGCCGTCGTTGCCGACCTGATCGACACGGTCGTCGGCCGCACGGCCATCACGTTCCGAACGCTCCGCCTGTGGTCGGCCGAGGGCGGGTCGGCCGTGGCCACGTGCGATCCCGCGCGGGTTCCCGGACGGTACTACCTGCGCTTCCGCGTGAACGACCGGCCGGGAGTCCTCGCGGAGATTGCCGGGATTCTCGGCTCGAATCAAATATCCATCGCCTCGGTCATCCAGCACGAGGCTTCCGAGGAGGGCGACGAGTTGGTGCCGTTGGTCATTATGACCCACTCCGCCCCGGAAGGCGCCCTGCGCACGGCCATGCAGGCCATCGATCGGCTGCCGTGCGTCCACACGGGGAGCGTGCGAATGCGGGTGCGCGACTGAGGACCCACCATGAAATACACCATTATCATCCCCGACGGATGCGCCGACGAGCCGCAGGACGCGCTGGGCGGGCGTACGCCCCTGGAGGCCGCCGACGTGCCGGCCATGGACGCCGTGGCGGCCGAGGGCGTGGTGGGCCGGGCCAGGAACGTGCCCGACGACCTGCCCGCCGGCTCCGACGTGGCCAACCTCAGCCTCCTCGGCTACGACCCGCACAAACACTACACCGGCCGCGCCCCACTGGAGGCCGCCGCCCAGGGCATCGAACTGGGGCCCGACGACTGGGCCGTCCGCTGCAACTTGGTAACCATCGAGCAGCAAGTCATGCGCGACTTCACCGCCGGCCACATCGCCGGCGAGGAGGCCGCAATGCTGCTGTGTGCGTTGCAGGAGCGAGTGGGCGACGGGTGGTTCGAGTTCCATCCCGGCGTCAGCTACCGCAACCTGCTCGTCGTCCGCGGCGCCGGCCGGCCCGCACCCTTCTCCACCGACACCCGCACCACGCCCCCGCACGACCTGACCGACAAGGCGGTGCTGGACGACTACCCGCGCGGGCCGGGCAGCGACCTGCTCAACCAGCTTATGAGCGACTCGGTCGACGTGTTCGCCGGGCACGAGGTGAACGCGCGGCGGGTGGCAAGCGGGAAGCCACCGGCCACCAACGTGTGGCTGTGGGGACTGGGCCAGATTCCGCAACTCGCGCCCTTCGCCCAGCGGTACGGCCGCCGCGGCGCCATGATTACGGCCGTCGATCTGCTCCGCGGGCTGGCCGCCCTGCTGGGCTGGCGGCGGATCGACGTACCCGGCGCCACCGGCTACACCGATACCGACTACGCCGCGAAAGGGCGATACGCCGTCGAGGCGCTCGGCGATCCCGCCATCGACCTGGTGTGCGTCCACGTCGAGGCGACCGACGAGGCCTCGCACGAGGGTGACGCGGCCGCCAAGGTGCGGGCCCTGGAGGAAATCAGTCGGCACATTGTCGGCCCGGTGCACGAGGCGCTGCGGGCGATGGGCGACTACCGGCTCCTGGTTTCGCCCGACCATCCCACCTTCCTCCGCACCAAGACCCACGAGCACGGCTACGTGCCCTTTGCCATGGCCGGCACGGGCATCGTCCCGGACGCGGCCGCCGTGTACGACGACGCCACGGCCGCGGCATCGCCCCGGACGTTCGAGGAAGGCTGGCGGCTGATGGCGCTTTTCCTGGCCGAGCAGCAACGAACGTAACCATCCCCCGGGCGAGCCGGGGGCATTCACCTTACCCCTATCACTCCAGAATCGTAGAAATCCGTCCCATGTCCATCATTGTGCAAAAGTTCGGCGGCACCAGCGTGGCCGACAGTTCCAAGATCCTCGCCGCGGCGCGCAGGGCGATCCGCGCCCAAATGGATGGCCACCAGGTGGTCGTGGTAGTCAGCGCCATGGGCAAGAACACCGACGCCCTGGTCGCCCTGGCCAGGGAGATTAGCGAGGAGCCGCCGGCCCGCGAAATGGACATGCTCCTTTCCACCGGCGAGCAGGTGAGCGTGGCGCTGATGGCCATGGCCATCAGCGCGCTGGGACACGAGGCCGTCAGCCTCACCGGCGCGCAGATCGGCATTATGACCGACAGCACGCACACGAAGGCCCGCATCCAATCCATCTCGTCCGACCGGATGCGCGAAGCGCTCGACGCCGGAAAGATCGTCATCGCGGCCGGTTTCCAGGGGGTCGATCAGTCGGGCAACATCACCACGCTCGGCCGCGGCGGCAGCGACACGACGGCGGTGGCCCTCGCGGCGGTGCTCCAGGCCAAGGCGTGCGAAATCTACACCGACGTCGACGGCGTGTACACGACCGATCCCCGCCTGGTGCCCGAGGCCCGCCGCGTCGAGCGGATCAGCTACGACGAAATGCTCGAGCTGAGCAGCGCCGGGGCCGGGGTGATGCACAACCGGGCCATCGAGTTCGCCAAGCGGTTCCACGTGCCGGTGCACGTGCGGAGCAGCTTCAGCGACACGCCGGGCACGATGATCGCCGCCGAGGTCGAGTCGCCGCATCCGGCCGTGTGCGGGTGCGCCAAGGTGAAGGAGGAGGCCCGGATGACCGTGCTCGGCGTCCCCGACCGGCCGGGCGCCGCGCTGGCGGTGTTCTCGAAGATCGCCGCGAAGAACGTCGCCATGGACATGATCGTCCAGAACGTGGCGGCCAATGGGTGCGCGGACATTTCGTTCACCGTCTTCCGCGGCGACCTGCCGGCCACCCTGAGGGCCGTCGAGGAGGCCGTGGCGGAACTCGGCGCCGAGGGTGTCAACTACGACGAGGACGTGTCGAAGGTGTCGGTCGTCGGGCTGGGCATGGCCGAGCAGGCGGGCGTGGCCCGGCGCATGTTCCGCGCCCTGGCCGACCGCGGCGTCAACATTCAGATGATTTCCACCAGCGAGATCAAGATTTCCGCACTCGTCGCGCGGGAGGGGGCCGTGGAAGCCCTGCGCACCGCTCACGAAACGTTCGAACTCCACCGGGAGCCCATCTTCGCCGCCGACCTGCCGAAGGTCGGCGCCGCCGCGGACGGCGGGCGCAACGCCGTCGAGGTGGCCGCCCGCATGGAAGGCATGGAGGAGATGGTCATCGACGACATCGCGCTCGACGCCGAGCAGGCGCGGGTGACGGTTCTCGGGCTGCCCGACGTGCCCGGCCTGGCCGCCCAGGTGTTCGAGCGCGTGGCCGAGGGGGGCATCAACGTGGACATGATCGTCCAGAGCATCGAGCGCGAAGGCCGCGCGAGCATTTCGTTCACCATTCCCCGCAGCGACCTGAAGGAGGCGCTGAGGGTGACCACCGAGCTGTCGAAGGAGTTGGGCTGTCCGCCGCCCACCTCGGCGCCCGAGGTGGCCAAGCTGTCGGTGTTCGGCATTGGCATGCGGAGCCACACGCGGGTGGCCCACCGCGCGTTCCAATGCCTGGCCAGGGCGGGGATCAACGTCGAGATGATCAGCACCAGCGAGGTGCGCCTGAACGTGGTGGTCGACGCCGCCCGGGGCGAGAAGGCCCTCGCCGCCCTCGAGGAGGAGTTCGCCGACGTGCGGCTGTGAGAGGCCGCGGCCTTGCGGGAGTTCACCCTGGAGGGTGCAAACTTCCCCGCCCCCTTAGGGCCTACAAATGAATAACCGGCCGAAGGGGACAGCCAAGTTTCTCGGTCGAGGAGATACGCAGAATCGTTGCATCAACCCCCGGCGCCGGGGGCGGCGACGGCCCCGGGCGCGGCCGATGCGGAAAGCAGAGACCCCGGGAAGCGGTGGAGCCGCCGACCGCGCCGGCCCGTCCCCACGCGACCAGACCACACGGGAGACGTATATGCGAGTTCTCTGTATTGGAGCGGGCTACGTTGGCGGGCCGACTATGGCCGTGATCGCCGCGAAGTGCCCTGACATCGAAGTCGTCGTGGCCGACATCGACCGGCAGCGGGTGCAGGCGTGGCAGTCGGGCGAACCGCCCATCTACGAGCCCGGCCTGCGGGAAGTGGTCCGCGAGGCGCTGAACCGGAACCTGTCGTTCACCACCGACGTGGCCGGCTCGATCGAGGCGGCCGATGTGATCTTCGTGAGTGTGAACACCCCCACCAAGATGTTCGGCGAAGGGGCCGGCAGGGCCTCCGACTTGCAGTACTGGGAAGCGACGGCCCGGACCATCCTGACCCACGCCAGGACCGACAAGATCGTCGTCGAAAAGAGCACCCTGCCGGTCCGCACAGCCGAGGCCATGGCCCGAATCCTCCATTCGAAGCCGAACGGCGTGGCGTTCGACGTGCTTTCCAACCCCGAGTTCCTGGCCGAAGGCTCGGCCATTCGCGACCTGGAGGAACCCGACCGCGTGTTGATCGGCGGCGAGCCCTCGGAGCGGGGGCGGCGGGCGACGGACCTGCTGGCCGGCATCTATGCCCGCTGGGTTCCCCCGCAGCGCATCCTGAAGACCAACGTCTGGTCCAGCGAGCTTTCCAAACTGGCCGCCAACGCCATGCTGGCGCAGCGGGTCAGTTCGATCAACGCACTCTCGGAACTATGCGAGGCCACCGAGGCCGACGTTGCCGAGGTGGCGCGGGCGGTCGGCATGGACCGGCGGATCGGCCACGAATTCCTCCGCGCCGGTGTGGGGTTCGGGGGCTCGTGCTTCAAGAAGGACATCCTCAACTTGGTATACCTGTGCGAGCACTTCGGCCTGCAGGCGACGGCCGACTACTGGCTCGGAGTCGTCCGGATCAACGAGCATCAGCAGCGGCGGTTCGCCCGCAACATCGTCTCGGCCATGTTCAACACGCTGGTGGGCAAGCGGATTGCCGTGCTGGGGTTCGCCTTCAAGGCCGACACCGGCGACACCCGCGAGAGCCCCGCGAACTTCGTATGCCGCCGGCTCGTCGAGGAGCGCGCCCGCGTGGTCGTGACCGATCCGCGGGCGCTGGACAACGCGCGGCGCGATCTGGCGGACCTGGGCGACGCGGTGGCGTTCGAGCCCGACCCGATGCGGGCGGTCGAGGGCGCGCACGCCTTCGCGGTCCTGACCGACTGGGAATTGTACCGCGACTTGGACTACCGGGCGATTTACCAGCGCATGGAGCCCCCGGCGTTCTGCTTCGACGGCCGGAACCTGGTCGATCACCGCGCGTTGTTCGACATCGGGTTCAACGTCTACCCGATCGGCAAGGTGCCCCTTTCGCACCTCGAAGGCGGCGCGGCCGACCGGCGTGATGCGTAACGGCGGTGCGAGAAAACCGCTGCCCCGGCGGTGGGTTACAGCCGGTAGAACTGCTCCCACCCCTCGCGCGGCGGCGGGTAGGCGAGCAGTTCGTTCGCACGGGCATTGTCGACGAATTGCTTTCGACTCGGATCGAACGCCAGCGGCTGCCCCTCCAGGCCCAGCTCCTGAGCGATGACGCCGAGGTTGAACACCTGGTTGAGCGAGCCGGCCACGTCGAACGACGAGCGGCAGGTTTCTTCGCCCAAAGCGGCCAGCACGAAGTTCTGGTAGTGGTTCGAGCCGGTGGAGAAGCTGGGCAATTCGGCTTCCTCGCGGGCCGCCTCGGGCACGACCTGCACGGTCGAACCGTGCGTCCCGCCGGCGAACGTGTACTTGCCGCCCAGCAGTACCTTGCCCGCCGAACCCGACCGTTCGCCGGCCGGGGGCCGATTGCCGGTGCCGTCGTACCAGTAGACTTCGACCGGCGGCTTGTCGCCCCGGGCGGGGAAGCTGAACCGGAGCGTGGTTTCCAGCGGGAAAATGTAGGCGTTGTGCCGGCGGACGTGCACCAGTTCCACCTCGGTCGGCAGGCCGAGTTCCAGGAAGCGATGCGCCGTGTCGAGGATGTGCGGCCCCCAGTCGCCGATTGCGCCCATCCCATACCGATACCAGCCGCGCCAGTTGCCCGGGTGATAGCGGCCGCTGAACGGGCGCTCCTCGGCGGTGGTATGCCACAGGTCCCAGTGCAGGCCTTCGGGAACCGGCTCGCCTTCGGGGTAGCCCTCAACGTCGCCCCACGGGTGCCAACGGCGCCCGCGGTTGAAGTGCGAGACGACCTTGGTCACCCCGTCGAGCAGGCCGGCCTCGGCGTAGGCCTTGAACTGGTGGTAGTTTCCCCCGGAATGCCCTTGGTTGCCCATCTGCGCGGCCACCTTGTACTTCTTCTCGGCGTCCATGAGCAGTTGGGCCTCTTGGAACGTGTTGGCCAGCGGCTTCTCGACGAACACGTGCTTGCCCATCGACATGCCCAGGATGGCGATGGGGAAGTGCGAGTGGTCGGGCGTGCCGATGGCCAGCGCGTCGATGTCGTCGCCCATCTCGTCGAGCATCTTGCGGAAGTCGTGGTAGGGGCGCGCGTTGGGATAGCGCTCCTGCGGCCCCCGCAGATGCCGCTCGTCCACGTTGCACAGTGCAACCGTTTTCGTTCGGCGTTGGCGGCAGACGTTCCGCGCGGGGGCCCCTCCCACGAGGGCGACGTTCAGGCTCCGGCTCGGGGACTCATCGCCCAGCAGCCGCCCCGGCAGCACCATCGGCGCGGCGCCGGCTACCAGCGTAGTTCCAAGAAAGCGGCGGCGGGTTGGCTTGCTCATCTTCATAGTCGGTCTCCCAAATTAATCGTGCAGTAACGAAGAATCACGAACGGATCGAGCGGCTCCACGGCGAAACCGCTCGACGGACTTGTCCAAGGTATACGAGAAGTCGGGCGGTGTCAACTGACGGCCCACCACATTAAGGGGGAGGCCTTCCAATCATTCCTCCGGACACAGGGTGCCGAAATGTGGGAAAATCTCAGCGGGCGCCTTCTTCGAGGAAAATTTCGGCGATGGCAATCGAGTGCTCGCCCGCCGCTGAGTACAGCAGGAACACGCGGCCATCCTCTTCGTAGATGGCCGGGTCGAGCCGCCCGACGTCTCCTGGGGCCTGCTGGCCAACGAGGGCCTTCAGGCCATCACGCCCATTCGCATCTACTGGTGGCTGGTGGCCTACCCCGGCCTGGCCTTGGGCGTAACCCTGC
>PWXP01000518.1 GCA_003561895.1 Planctomycetaceae bacterium
AAACTTGCAGCCGTTCACGAGTTTTAGGACTGGGATTGCCACCAAACAGGCGTGTCGATTATGTTTCAGCCACAAATAGCCAGTTCTCATAGACCGCAAGGCCCGCTGGACGAGGCCGGGCGAGCCGGCCGGTGGCGAAGGGGGGGTGCGCGACGCGGCTGTAGCTGACTGACCAGCGCTCCGGCCGGCTTGTCCGGCCGGAGCGGTGGTCAGTCAGCTACCCGCGCCGCCCTCCACCCATTTCGCTCTTCCGTAAACGAACGACTTGAAATACTCGATTCGATTGAGGATAATTTTCAGTTGCATCCTGTGGGGGCTCCGGAAAGGTGGATGGGGTCCAACCTATTCTATGTTTGCCAGAAATCTCACAGGATGCACGCTTTTTTCCACTGGGGCCGTCGGCTATACTGGCGTCCGCCTGGTGAAACGGAGTCGGGCCCTGCTGGGGAGCAACCCGACAAGGGATAGCCAGGTCAGGGCGCGTGAATGACCCCCCAGGTGCCCTGGCAGCCAATATCCACGCTTCCAGGGCACCATTCATTTGCCCTGCCATGCCTTAGAAAACCCATCCTCGAAGTCGTCTATACGTCTCAATTCACCCACAGTTTCTGGTGAACACCCTTATTTTTGGCTCTTCCGCTTCATCATGCGACGGGGAGACACCCATGTCGAAACATTCCTTCGAGCCGCCGCGGCCTTCGCACACAAAAATTGTGGCGACGGTCGGTCCGGCATGCGACACGAAGCAGCAGTTGGCCGACCTGCTGTTGGCCGGCGTCGACGTGTTTCGTATCAACATGGCCCACGGCAAGCCGGCCGACCAGGAGCCGCGCCTGGCCAGGATCCGGGCGGTCTCGGAGGAGACGGGCTATCCGGTGGCCGTTCTGGCCGACATGGCCGGCCCGAAAATCCGGCTTGGCAAACTGCCCACCGATGAACTGACGCTCGACGCGGGCGATACGGTGTGCTTCGTTCGCGGAGCGGAGGCGGTCGGGCAAGAGCCGGAAGGGCAGGCGCGGTCTGAAGGCTCGGCGGAACACACCGTCCATTACCTCACGACCAACTACGCCCCGCTGGTCGACGAGTTGCAGCCGAGCGACCGCGTGATGCTGGCCGACGGCACGGTGAGCCTGGAGGTCGAGGCGGTTTCCGACAACGCGGCTCGGTGCCGGGTGGTGCAACCTGGGCTGATCCGCTCGCGCCAGGGGGTGAATCTGCCGGGCGTGAAACTCAGCGCGCCCGCGCTCGGCCCCGAGGACCGCGAGAACGCCGTGTGGGCCGCCCGGGCGGGCATCGACTTCATCGGGCTGAGCTTCGTTCGCTCGCCGCAGGAAGTTCGGGCTCTGAAGGGCCTGCTGGCCGAACACGGCTCCGCGGCGCAGGTGATTGCCAAGATCGAGAAGCCCGAGGCCGTCGAACGGCTCGAGGAGATCGTCGAGGCGACCGACGGCGTGATGGTCGCCCGCGGCGACCTGGGTGTCGAGATCGACATCGCGCGGGTGGCAGTCGAGCAGAAGCGGATCATCGCCGAGTGCAACCGGCGGCGGAAGCCGGTCATCGTGGCCACACAGATGCTCGACAGCATGCAGCACTCGCGGTCTCCCACTCGAGCGGAGGTGGCCGACGTGGCCAACGCCATCCTGGACGGGACCGACGCCTGTATGCTCTCCGGCGAGACGGCCATCGGCCGGTATCCGCGGCAGGCGGTGGAGATGATGCACCGCATCGCCCTGGCCACCGAACCGCTGTGCCGGGAGGGGCCCCGGGCGGGCCTGCCGGACCTGAAGGGCCAGGACATCATCCCCATCACCGAGGCCACCGTATTTGCCGCCGGGCGGATGGCCGAGGAACTGGAAGCGAGGCTCGTGGTGGTGGCCAGCGCGACCGGCTCGACGGCGCTGAGCATGGCGAAGAACCGCCACTGGGTGCCGACGGTGGGCGTGAGCGATTCGCCCGAAACGCTCCGCCGCATCTGCCTATACTGGGGGATGATTCCGCTGGCCGGCGCACCCACGGTCGAAAGCGAGGCGCTGCTGGAGCACGTGACCGCCTGGGCCCGTTCCCGCGGCATGCTCTGCAGCGGCGACCGCATCGTGCTGGTTGCCGGAACCGGGCTGAAGGTAACGGCCCACAACATGATCGTGGTGCACGAGTTGGAGTGAAGCCGGCAGACTTTCCCGCAGGGCGACGCCGTTCCCAGGGCACTGCTACTTTCTGCCGATTTGCACCTGCAAACCGAAGCGCCGCATTGGTGGGCCCTAACCGGGCGGCAGCGCCGAGCGGAGCACCGCGCCGGTGTCGGCGCTGGCGGCCTGGGCGGCATAGCGGGCGAGCCACCCGGTGGTGTAGCGCGGGGGGCGGGGTTGCCATCGCTCGCGCCGGGCGGCCAGTTGGGCATCGCTCAGCTTCACGTTGAGTTGGTGACCGGGGATGTCCAACTCGACGATGTCGCCCGGCTCCAGCAGACCGATGGGCCCGGCGGCAGCGGCCTCCGGGCTGACGTGGCCGATGCACGCGCCGGCCGTGCCGCCGGAGAAGCGGCCATCGGTCACCAGCGCGCACTTCTCGCCCAGCCCGGCCCCCTTGATGGCTGTGGTGGGCGCCAGCATTTCCTGCATGCCGGGCCCGCCGCGCGGGCCTTCGTAGCGAATGACCACCACGTCGCCCGCCTTCACCTTCCCGCCGACGATCCCCTCGTACGCCTCCACTTCGCTCTCGAAGATGACCGCCGGGCCGTGGAAGGTGAACATGCTCGGGTGGACACCGGCCGTTTTCACGACCGCGCCGCCCGGGGCCAGGTTGCCGTACAGAATGGCCAGCCCGCCCTCCTGGCTGTACGCGCCCTCAACCTCGCGAATGCAGTCGTACGGGTCGAAGCCGAGGTCGTCGGGTGTAAGGTCGCGGATGGAGCGGGCCGTTCGTACGACGCTCATTCCTTCGTTGTTCCGCACGCCGCGCCCGCGGACGGCGGCCAGGGCGAGCGCCTCCTCGGTTACCGTGTCGGCGCGGAGGTCGAACTGGGCGATGTTCTCGCTGAGCGTCTTGCCCGAGACGGTCGGGCAGTCGGGGTGCAGCAGCCCCGGGCGGCCGCGCTCGACACTGCCGAGGATCGTGTGGATGCCGCCGGAATTGTGTACGTCTTCGATGTGGAAGTGGCTGCTCGGGGCCACCTTGCACACGTGCGGCGTGCGGCGGCTCAGCTCGTTGATCCGCTCCAGGCCGTATTCGACCCCGGCCTCGTGCGCCACGGCCAGCATGTGCAGCACGGTGTTCGTGCTGCCGCCCATGGCCATGTCGAGGATCATCGAGTTGTCGATCGACGCGGCGGTGACGATCTCGCGGGGCAGCAGGCCGTGCCCCTTGCCCACGCGGTCGAACTCCAGGGCCATTTCGACAATCCGCCGGCCCGCCCGCTCGAACAGCCAACGGCGGTCGGTACTGGTAGCCAGCAGCGTGCCATTGAGCGGCAGGGCCAGGCCCAGCGCCTCGCACAGACAGTTCATGCTGTTGGCCGTGAACATGCCCGAGCAGGAGCCGCAGGTGGGGCAGCCGTATTGCTCCAGTTCGAGCAATTCCTCGGCCCCGATGGTGCCCGCCTGCTTCGCCGCGACGCCGATGAACACGTCGATCAGGTCGACGGTGCGTCCGCCGGCCGTTCGGCCCGCCTCCATGGGCCCGCCGCTGACGAACAGGGTGGGAATGTCGCACCGGAGGGCGGCCATGAGCATGCCGGGAATGATCTTGTCGCAGTTGGGAATGCAGATCATCGCGTCGAAGCGGTGGGCTTCGATCATGGTTTCCACGCAGTCGGCAATCAGCTCGCGGCTGGGCAGCGAGTACTTCATGCCGGGGTGGCCCATCGCAATGCCGTCGTCCACACCGATGGTATTGAACACGAAGGGCATGCCGCCGGCGTCGCGCACCGCCTGTTTGACCACCTGGCCCACCGTATCGAGGTGCACGTGGCCGGGCACGACGTCGGTAAAGCTGTTGCAGATGGCGACAAACGGTTTCTGGAAATCGTCCTCGCCCACGCCGTTGGCGCGGAGCAGCGCCCGATGGGGGGCTCGGGCATCACCCTTCTTGATGGTGTCGGAACGCATGGCGGGTTCTCGATTAGCGGGAAAACGGCAGGTCAAAGCGCATTATTGTAAGATACACGCCACAAAGCGGCCAGGGGAGGGACGACGCTTCACGCGTCCTGCATTTCCAACGTAATCCGGCCCAAGAGGAGCGATGACACGGGGAGCTACTCATGCCGTTCGCAAGCCCCTCGCCGGGAACGCAGCGCGCACGGGACCACACTTGTGTCGATCACGACTCCTGTTACCATGACATCGTATCCTACGCAGCACCGCGCCCGCCCTCAAACCGGAGGACGACGGCCGGGCTCGAAGCGCTAAGCCCGATACCGTAACCCGCACATCCAGTAGCTCCATCCATGATCCAGTTCCTCTACTTCGACCTTGGCAACGTATTGGCGAACTTCACCGTGGAACGCATGCTGCGGCAGGTAAGCGATGCGGCCGGCGTCGAGGTGGAACAGGTGCGGGAGGTGGTGTTTGACGGGGGGCTGCAAGCCGACTTCGAGACCGGTCGCATTACGCCGCGCCAGTTCTACGATCGCTTCTGCCGCGAAACCGGAACCTGCGCCGATTACCACGCACTGGAGTTCGCCGCGAGCGACATTTTCGACCTCAACGTGCCCATCCTGCCCGTGCTGACCGGTTTGACGGAGGCGGGCCGGCCGATGGGCATCCTTTCGAATACGTGTGAAACCCATTGGGAGCACTGCTACCGGCGGTTTTCGATCCTCCCGGGCCTGTTCGGCACATACGCGCTGAGCTACCGTTTGGGCGTGATGAAGCCGGACGCGGAGATATTCCTGGCCGCCGCCGAACTGGCCGGCTGCGGCCCGGCCGAGATATTCTACCTCGACGACATGCCCCGGCACGTCGAAGGGGCGAGGGCCATCGGGTTCGACGCCGTGCAGTACACCGGGGCACCGCAGCTTAGGGCCGAGCTGCGCCGCCGAGGCTTGGCATAGCTCCCGCCGCAGTCTCCAGATAGGCGGGCATTTGCTCCCGATCGCACCGAGCAAGCCCCGGCCGCAGCGCCGCGGAGCCCGGGCCGCGCCCTTGGAAGGCAGGATCAGTTCCCAGCAGGGCGAGGTAATCGTGAGGCGGGGGCTCGAGCGGTCTTCCGGGTGCGAACGGCCTGCGCGTTGCCGGTAACTGCCGTCCGCGGCGCGCTTTACGACCGCGAGCGGCGGCGGATTTGATCGCGCAGGCGGGCGGCCCGTTCGTACTGCTCAGCATCGATGGCATCGGAAAGCTGCTCGGTCAGGGTGCGGCCGATGTGATATTCCTCCCGCAGCGAGTCGCGCAGGTGCACCAACTGCTCGACCAGTTCGTCTTCCTCGAACTGCTCCTCGGCCTCCAGACGCTCAAACACTTGCCGGATGCGCCCCAGGCCGGCGTCGATCTCCTCGATCGCACGTTCCGGCGTCGACGTTTTCAATTGCAACAAGGCCGCGGCCTGCGTGCGATGGAACCATACGAACGGGCGATACTGCTCGTGGAGCAGGGTCCATTGGGGGTCGGGCGAGTGGGCGATGCTGAAGTCCATCATGGCCAGCGTGTGATCGGCGTCGGCAATGGCCCGCTCGAAATCGCGCAGGGCCAGCCAGCAGATGCGGCGGTGGTAGAACTGGAGGAACTCGCGGTCCAGTTCGAAGCAGCGGTCCTCGTCCAGTTGGAAATCGTCGCCGGCCGCGGCGGCTTCTTCCAGCATCGCGTCGAGCAGCGTGGGGTGCCCCTCCGGGCGCTCGCCGTCGGGCCGGCCGTCGACCTCCATTTGCAGCACGCCCAACTCGATCCGCATCTGCAGCACGCTGCGGCCGTCGTGGGCGCGGAGCAGCCGGGCGCTGGCCACGCCCGGCTGGTACGGCCAGTCCTCGAAGATGTGGTCGATGTCGTAGTGATGGGGCATGGCGTTTCATTTGCGGCCCGGCGGGACCGTTGCGGGAAACCCGGTCATTCCGGCGGCTGGCGGCGGAGTTGCTTCTTCTGGGACAGCTTCTGTTTGGCCTCCAAGCGCCGCTGCCGCGAGGCGCGGGTCGGTTTTGTCGCGCGGCGAGGCTTGGGCGCGGTCGCCGCGGCCTCGATCATCGCCCGGAGCTTCTCCAGGCAGTCGGCCACGTTCCGCCCGGCGTCGCGGAATCGCTGGCTGGTGACGATCAGTTCGCCTTGCGAGGTGATGCGGCGCCGCTGCCCGGCAAGCAGGCGCTGCCGGACCGGCTCGGGCAGGCTGGGGCTCCGCACCACGTTCCACCGCAACTCGGCCTTGGTGCTCACCTTGTTGACCCGCTGCCCGCCCGGCCCGCTGCTCCGCGCAAACTGAAAGCGGAACTCGCGGAGTGGAATCTTCAGCTTGGCGTTGACGACGAGCATGGCGCAGCCATCCGTTGGTCTATGCCCCCACCAAGTCGGCGTAGGCGGCCTTGGCGTGGTCCAGCAGCGACGGATACCCGCAGGCTTCCACGTCCTCGCCGAGCAGTTCGACGTCGTAGTAGCCGTCGTATCCGACCGCTTTTAGTGCGGCGACGATCGCGCGCAGCGGCAGTTTTCCCTCGCCGAGCAGGCAGCGGTTCTGTTCGCCCCGGGGCGGCCGGCGGGCGTCGGCCAACTGCACCAGGGCGATCTGTGGCGCGATCTGCGCGATGCGCTCGACCAGCGCTGCGTCGTGGCCCAAGTGGTAGGTGTCGAGCACCAATTTCACCCATGGGCTGTCCACGGCGTCGAGCAGCCGCAGCACGTCATCGAGACCGGTCAGGAACGTGCAGTTGGCCGCGCAGCCGGGGTGCATCGGCTCGACGGCCAGGGTCACGCCGTGGTCTTCTGCCATCGGGGCGACTTCGATCAGGGCGTCCTTGACCAGCCGGTGGGCGTGGTTCGAGGTGTGCCCCGCCCGGGCTCCGCTGCACACCACCAGGCAACGCGAGTGCAAGGCCGCCGCGGTTCGCACGGCGTCGGAGGCGTCCTGCACGCTCTCGCGGTAGGTGCGGCCGTCGCTGCCGGTGAAACCACCGGCCCAAAACAGGTGGGAAACTTCCAAGCCATGCTCGGCCAGCAGTTGGGCCGCGCGGGCCGCTCCCACGTCCGACAGCTTCTGGCGCCACACGCCGATGGCGGGAACGCCGACGGCCGAATACGCCGTGGCGTCTTCCTCCAGCGACCAGCGGAACGTAGTGGTCTCGCTAACTGACAGCTTGGCCATCCGTGTCGGACTCCTGTGCAGGTTCTCCCCCGAATTATCGTTCATGGCCCCGGGCGCGTAAACCGGGACCGTACCCCACCGGCGGGCGCTGCCGGCGTGGCGGGCCTTGGAGCTTCCCCTTGGGCAAAGGACCGAATGGATCGCTACTGCAACTTCCAGGCGGTCAGCCAGCGGACTCCCACCGGCGCCAGGCCGAAATTCTCGCGGAGCCGGACGACTATATCGTCCATGTGGCCCGCTCCGTAGAAAATCGCCACCTTCCGCCTGCCGGCGTCCAACTCCTTCCGCAGCACGTCGAGAGCCACCTTGTTCCGTTCGGCAATGAGCGTCGATCCGTCGGGTCCGTCGATGACGCGGAACGCGCCCTGCATCGTCTCGAACTGCTCGGCCATCACCCGGCGCAGCGCCATGGCCCGGTTCCCCGAAAACAACGCCCTGAGCAGTTGGGCGTCGCTGGTCGTACCGGCGCCCTCGCTCTGCCGCGCCATGTTGTAACCCATCATGCGGAAAAAGATGTCGCCGAAACTCTCCCCCCGCTCTCGCATCGAGTGTGCGAACTGTTCGGGCGACATGTCGGCGTGCACGAGGTTCTCGCCCGTGTAGTCGATGCCCTCGAGCTGGAACTGTAATTCGAGCAGGTCGGTCAGGCCGCGTTGGATGAAGGACACCGGGTTGGTGGTGCGGTGGCCGCCTTTGGGAACCTGCGCGCCCTCGGGGGCGACCAATTCGTAGAGCACCGCGTCGTACTTGGGAAACTCGCGGTTCAGTTGCGAGTAGTACTCGGGCTCGGCCACGTGGACGGCGGAGATGAGGTCTACCACCGGTTCGGCGGAATCCCTCTCGACCGGGGCGCAACGGACGATCACCACCTCCAGGGCCTTCGGCTCGCCATCGTCGTCCGGGGTGAGGCGGAGGAAGCGGAGGGGGGCCTCCACAGGCCCCCAACCCGCGTCATCTGCAAGACACCGATACTGCCCCCCCGCAATAACCACTGCGGTGAACGCCAGCCACGCCGCATGCCGCACGATCCTCTCCGGATACTGTACCCCAACCATATCGATTCCCCCTGCTTTGTAGTTGCCTCACGTACCCCGGACCGAACGGCCGGGCGAAGTCCACCGGTACCATGGACATTCTCGTCCCTCACTCGCCCGGCGGACAGGGATGTCCATCCTGCGGCTTGGAAGGTTACTTTCCACCGCTCGCCTTCTGCGCGCCGCCATGGACGGCTTCTGCCATTATAGACCGTCAAGCCAACCGGTGCCACAGCGTCGAATACATCATGCCGATACGGCACGCTCGGCGCAGCCAGCGGGGGGCAATGCTCGGCCAGGAAGTCGTACCCGCGCTCGGCAACGGGAGCCAAGCGAAGACGCCGCCGGTCAAGGGTCTCGTAACGGGTCATGCGAAGGCCCAAGGCTCGACGTCCGGTTTACCACCGCGTCATACCGCAGGGGGGGCCCCCAACCGGGCAAAGCTCGTCCTGTTGTCTTCTCGCGTAACCGTTCACGGGGCGGCGCGGACAGTTTTCTCTGCTCCGTGCGAAGGGGACAGTCTCATTTTCGCGGCGGAAACGGTGGATCATTGGGCCAAAACGCCCTTTGTGCCGCGAAAATTGGGACAGTCCCCTTGTGAACGGTTACCTCCTCGCTACTGTTGTGACATAATGGGTGTCGGCTCGGTTGGCAAAATCGTAACTATTTACAGGGGGGGACTGTCCCCTTCGCATACAGCCGAGAAAACTGCCACTGCCACCCCGCGAACGGTTGCGCAAAATCGAAATGCAAACGCTCAACCCCTTTTTGGAAAGCCAATGAAATCACTCACCGAATACCTGACACTGAACGTTCCGAACCGTATGGATTTCGTGAACATGACCCACCAAGTGGAGGAGGCCGTCCAGCGGAGCGGCGTGCAGGAGGGCCTGTGCCTGGTCAAT
>PWXP01000042.1 GCA_003561895.1 Planctomycetaceae bacterium
CTGGGGCGTCGAACGTCGCGGCCCAGTCGCGGGTGCGCACCAGCACGCGGTAGGTGCCCGCGGCGGGAAACGCCACTTCCGTCACGGCGTCGGCCACCGGGCGGCCGAGGCCGTGGGCCATGAGGAAGGGCGAACCCATCTGGTCCATCACCTGGGTGTCGATCACCCACCCGCCGAGTTCATCGAACGCCTCGGCTTCGAGCAGGATGGGGTGGGTGTCGGCCTGCGCGGGGCCGCCGGCGGGGAAGAACATAGCCAAGGCCAAAAGGCCGATGCTGGAAACGGGTCGGAATGAAGCGGGTCGGAAGACTGTCATGGTGGTTCTCCTGGCGATTTTGGTTGTTGGTTGTTGGTTGTTGGTTGCTGGTTGCTGGTTTCTGGTTGCTGGTTGCTGGTTGTTGGTTGCTGGTTGCTGGTTGCTGGTTGCTGGTTGTTTGGAGTGCGGCGGCTTGACGCCGCTTTCGTTCTTTTGCGTGAGCTTTCGCGTTTTGCGTGGAGCCGGGCAGCCACTCGCCCCCGCCGGCCCTGTGCCGGTGGAGCGAATGATTGGGCGGTGCGCGTCGGCCTGGGCGAACCAAAGGCCGCGGACGGCTCACGGGCTGCGACATCTACCATCCACAATGCACCACAGCGCTGGTTCGCCACAGGCTAACCGTTGCAACCTGGACAGGATCAGCAACAGCATCTGTCGCGGCGCTAGGCGGCATATCGGAGAATCTCGACCTCGGCTCCCTTTCGAACGGCATCTTCGCCGAGGGCCAGCACTTCGCCGGTGACGTTTTCACTGAGGTAGTACTCGCCGCAGTTTTCACATACGTCGGCAGGAACGCCGCGGATGATGACCGTCGTCTCGCCGCGTTGCAGCGTCACCGTCACCTTTCCGCGGCGAGTCTTTCCCTGCTTGCACAGAACACATTTCATTGCACCTTTCTCCTCCTGAACTCGTCCTCCCAAAGCTCCCGATCCGGATCATAGGCGGTAATCACGTAACCGTCCCCCGAGTCTCGGTCGAATCCGACGACGACGTGAATCGGCCGGCCCGCGCAAAAACCAAGCAACAGGCGGCTAGGGAATGGCAGATCGTCAGGGTACTCTGCAATCGTCTCACCGTCCCGAACAATGTCAAGGACAGCGTCCCGGTCAATGTGCCGCTCAAACATTCGTTGAACGGCGTGGCCGCTGAAGATTACCCGGCTACAGTGCACAATGCGACCTTTTGACGGCTATCGATTACTGGGCCCCTTTGCGGCAAGGACAGTTCTCTGAGTTTCCGTTCTTCCCGCTGCCGACCCGTCCCTAGGATGCCATTATGCGACCGCGTTCGTATTGTGTCAAGCTCCGTTACGAGGCCCGCCGGCCGTAAGCCATGTCCGTTCCCACACGCCGACCCTCGCGCATGGTGCCACACCGAGATTTTATGCGCGTAAGTCCTTCTACAGCAAGTACGTACGATTATCAACTGTAGAAGATGAGCTACAGGTGATCCTCCGGCAGGTTGTCCGAGGCGTCGAACGGAAGGGGGCGCGGGGGGGTGAGTATTTCGAGCGTGTTGTGCTCTTGGGCTTCGGTCAGGTAGGCGGCCGAACA
The DNA here is from genome assembly GCA_003561895.1 of Planctomycetaceae bacterium. Classification (GTDB taxonomy): domain Bacteria; phylum Planctomycetota; class Planctomycetia; order Pirellulales; family Thermoguttaceae; genus PWXP01. The sequence continues at coordinate 1,588 of PWXP01000042.1, forward strand.
CTCCAGTTCATTCAGGTGCAGCGTGTCGGCGATCCACAGGAGGCGGACGTCCTTCGCGGGGGTGAGGCCGATCGTGCCCAGCGCGGCCGCCAGCATGGCGCGGTCGGTCTCGTAGTCGAGCGGCAGCATGGCCGCCGAGACGTGGTTGGCCACCATGGCGTTCAGGCGCGTCGCCGCCAGGTTAGCCCCGCGCACCAGGCGGGTGCGGCAGAACTCGGCGATTCCCAGGCCGACCGCGTTGCCGTGCGTCTCGGGCGTGAGGCCGCGCAGGCAAATGCGCCGCACGCGGGGCAGCTCGCCCTCGACGGCGCGGTGGTCGTTGAACTTCCGCCCCACCACGTTCGTGTCGAGCCCCGTGCCGCTGACGTTCTTGCCGATGCGGTCGATCAGCAGCACGTCGACGCGGTCGAACGGCAGGCGAGCCATCCAACGCCGGGCGAGCTTCAGCAACGCCTTTTCGCGCGGTTCGAACTCGCCGGGCGCCACGGCCTCGATGCGGGCCGTCTGGTCGTAGGCGTTTTCCACGATGCCCAGGCCGGCCAGGATGCGGCAGCGGCGGAGTACTTCGCCGGCCACGCTGTGGATGATCTGGGCAAAGCTGTAGTCGAGGATGGCGCGGTGGTACACGGCGGCGCCTTCCCCCTTGCCAAGGCCAATGAGCAGCATTTTTATCAGCCCGCTTTCGATGTCGCCCACGAACTTCGTGTGCGGCTTCACGCGATTGAGCACTAGCACGTGGTCGGCTTCGAAGGCGAGCCGGTCGAAGTGGACGGGAAAGCCCGCGGCCATGCGGCACACGACGACGGTGTCCATCGAGGAGCGGATGGGGCAGCCGGCCGCGGCTTCCGTGACGCCGTACGCCTCGATCAGCGCGCGCTGCCCCTCGGCCGTGCCGCCTCCGTGGCTTCCCATGGCGGGCACAATGAAGGGCTCCAGCCCCAGGGCTTGAAGGAACCGGACCGCGGCGTGGACGATTTCGGCCAGATTGGCGATGCCGCGGCTGCCGACGGTGACCGCCACCGACTGGCCCGGCCGCACCCGGTCGCCGAGGCCCAGCTTGCCGAGCTGGCGGCACACCTCGGCGGGCACGTCGTCCAGCCTCGGCGCGTCGAAATGCTGACGGACGCGGAAGGTGCGCGGAAAGTCGCCGGCTGCCGGCATGGGGGGTCTCGCAGGGTGATGGTTCGGGGCGGCTCCGGGGCGACACACGCCGCAATGCTATTCTACTTTACCCGGCATACGAGCCAACCGATGCGCCGCCTTCCTTTGGCCGACCAGTGGAACGGACAGGTAGGATGGGCATTCTGTCCTACGGGCCGGCACGTCACTTTCCGCCCCCCGCCTTGCTCTCAATCACCACGGCGTCGGCGGGGCATACCTGGCGGCAGGTGTCGCAGTAGGTACATTTCTCCTGGTCGATCTCGTGCCGGCGGTAGGGGGCGAAGGCGATGGCGCTGACGGCGCAATGCTGCGCGCACAGCGTGCAGCCGATGCAATCGTCGGTAATGCGGTATTCGACCAGGGCGGGGCACCTTCCGGCCGGGCAGCGCCCTTCAAGGTGCGCCTCGTACTCCCCGCGGAAATACTGCAAGCTCGAAAGCACCGGGTTGGGCGCCGTGCGGCCGAGGCCGCAGAGGCTCCCGGCTTCGATGCCCCGCCCAAGCCGTTCGATTTCCTCCAGATCGCCCGCCTTGCCTTCGCCCTCGCAAAGCCGGTCGAGCAGCTCGAGCATCCGCCGCGTGCCCACGCGGCAGAGGGTGCACTTGCCGCACGACTCGTCTTGGGTAAAGCGGAGGAAGTAGCGGGCGATGTCGACCAGGCAGTCGGCGTCATCGAGCACCACCAGCCCGCCGGACCCCATGATGGCGCCGGCCGTGGTGAGGGCCTCGAAATCGACGGGGGTGTCGGCCAGCCGGGCGGGTACGCAGCCGCCGGAGGGGCCGCCGATCTGCACGGCCTTCAGCTTGCGGCCCTCGGCCACGCCGCCGCCGATTTCGTCGACAATCTGGCGGATGGTCACGCCCATGGGCACTTCGATGAGCCCGCCGCGCCGCACCTTTCCGGCCAGGGCGAACACCTTGGTGCCGCGGCTGGTGCTCGTTCCCATGGCGGCGAACGCCCCGGGGCCGTTGCGGAAGATCCACGGCAGCGAGGCGTAGGTTTGCACGTTATTGACCAGGGTAGGATGGCCCCAGAGGCCCATGTCGGCGGGATATGGGGGGCGGAGGCGGGGCATGCCGCGGCGGCCCTCGATCGAGGCGATCAGGGCCGTCTCCTCGCCGCAGACGAACGCGCCGGCCCCTTCCCGCACTGCCACGTCCAAGTTGCCCAGCAGCCCCCGCTCCCGGCACACCGCCAGCGCGTCGTTGATGCTCTCGACGGCCAGCGGATACTCGGCCCGGATGTACAAAAACGCCTGCTGGGCGCCGATGGCCCGGGCGGCGATGGCGATGCCTTCGAGGACTCGGTAGGGGAACGATTCGAGGATCATGCGGTCCATGAACGCCCCGGGGTCGCCTTCGTCGCCGTTGCACAGGAGGTACTTCGCCTCGCCGGGCGCGTCGCGGACGCGCTGCCACTTCTGCCCGGTGGGGAACCCCGCCCCGCCGCGCCCGCGGAGGCCGCTTTCGGAAACCTGCCGGATGATTTCTTCGGGCGGCATTTCCCTCGCCATCTCCAGCGCCTGGAAGCCGTCGTGGCGGAGGTACTCGTCGACGTCGACCGGGTCGATTCGGCCGAAGTGTTCGATGCAGATGTGCCGCTGGGGTCCGAGGAACTCGCAGACGGCGCCGTCGCGCATGTCGAGCTGCCGGTCGACTTCCGGCGCGCCGGCTTCGTTGCTGGCGAGGCGGTCGAGCCAGCGGCCCACCCGGCGGCCCACCCGGCGGAGCAGCCCCCGCGGCTTGAAGTGTTCGAGCACGATGTCGGGTACATCGTCGGGCGCGACGCGGGCATACATTTTCGACTCGCCGCCGGGCAGGACCAGTTCGACCATGGGCGTTTCGTAGCACATGCTCACGCAGCCCACCCGCTTCAGCACCGCCGGAGCCCCGGTCTCGGCCAGCACCTGCCGCACCGCGTCGTGGACGTGGCCGCACCCCTGGGCGAGGCAGCACGAATCGAGCCCGATGCGGATCTCGCCCAGTTCGCCCTCCGGGGTCACGACGCGGCCGGGCAGCTTCCCGTTGCCCTCGCGCCGCCGGCGCAGAAAGTCTTCGATCGTCTTGCCGGCGTCGAGGGTGGTCAGCCGCCCGTACGTCACCCCGTCGATCTGGATGACCGGCGCCAGCGTGCAGCAGCCGAGGCAGGGAACCTTCTCGATCGTGAACTGCCGCTGCGGATCGGTGTCGTCGCCGTCGGGGATGTCGAGTTCGCGTTCCAGGGCGTCCTGGATCCGCGCCGATCCCTTCACGTGGCAAGCCGTGCCGTGGCACACACTGACGGCGTGCTCACCCATCGGACGGTGCCGGAACTGGCTGTAGAAGGTCGACACGCTGGTGACGGCCGCCGGCGAGATGTCGCTCAGCTCGCACACACGGCGCAGCGCTTCCGGCGGCAGCCAACGGTACTCGCCCTGGATGGCCTGGAGAATGGGAAGCGCCGCGGCGCGGTCGCGGCCGATGCGAGAGACGGTTTCATCGACGAATGTGAGGTCCAGCATATGGTATGATGCGTGCAAAGGCGGCAGTCCCAAGTCAACGCGTCAGTCCCAAGTCAACGCGTTAGTCCTCTTCAATGCAAAACAAGTGGCTCTCGCCACGGATGTAAAGGCGCCCGTCCTGAAAGGCCGGGCTCGTCACACACGGCTCGCCGAGGCTTCCGGTGGCCACCGGTTCGCAGCCTTCGGGGGTGGGGCGGCCGATCCAGCTTCCGCCCTCTTTGTCGAACAGGTACAGCAGGTCGCCCACCAGGCTCGGCGAGGAGGTGAAAAAATCGTCGAACTCGACCTCCCACAGCATCGCGCCCGTCTGCGCGTCGAGCCCCGTAAAGTAGCCCGTCGACGGCATGAGCATGACAAGCTCGTCCGTAACCAGGGGGCTGCACGTATCGGGGAGGCCGTCCTCGGCGGTCCAGACGACGTGGGTCTCGGTCACGTCGCCGGCGCCGTCGGCCCGAATGGCCGACCACTCGCTGTACTCGTTGCCCACTTGCACCATGCCGCCGGCCAGCACGGGCGACGGCCCGCAATCGCCCCGCAGGCAGCGGGCTCGCCACAGCTCGCTGCCGTCGGCCGGGTTGTACGCGATCACCCACGGGTCGGCCGCCGTGATGAGCTGCCACCGGCCTTCGTATTCGACCACGATGGGCGAAGTCCACGAGTTGGGCACGGGCCGCTTCACTTCCCAAACCATCTCACCGGTGGCCGCGTCCATGGCATACAGCCGCGACTTCTCGTCTTCCGGCATGTATCCCTGGTCGATCTGCACGAATACCAAGTTCTCGTGCATCGCCAGCGACGAGGCATGGCCGTACACGTTCTCGGGAATGCCGAAGCTGTGCGACCACACGAGCGCGCCTTCGAAGTCGAATGCGGCCATATCGCCATTGGCGAAGATGGCGAACACGTGGCGGCCGTCGGTAACGGGAGTGGGGGCGGCGAAACCCGTGTCGTCCATCACCTGCGGCGGCTCGGCGGTGCTGTGCGGCGTGCCGGGCACTTCCGCCCGCCACAGCAGCCGGCCGGAATCGGCGTCGAAGCCGTAGACCTCGCGGCGGTCCTCGTCGGCGCCGGTGAGGACCACGCGATCCTCCCAGACCACCGGGGAGCTGTTGCCCGGCAGCGGCACCTCCGTCTTCCAACGGATATTCTTGCCGGTGGCGGCGTCCCATTCCTTCGGCACGTTCGTATAGGCCGAAACACCGTTGCCGTACGGGCCGCGGAAGCGGGGCCAAGCCGCCTCGATCGCTTCCCGAGAAGGTGGGGGATATCGTTTCGCAACGGCCGGCTCCTGCTCATCCTCGTCGGCGGCGGCTACCGCCGGCTCGTCCGCCGGCGGAATGGGGCTGCGGTACGCGAGGCTCAGCCCGGCGGCCGTCAGGGCCAGAACAACGCCCACCGAGGCGACTGCCCACCGGGCGAGCCGGCTCAACGGCGTCTCGAGGTCGCCCGGCGGCCCGAGCGTCTCGGGGTTCGGCACCGGCCGGTTCAGCGCCGTCGCCCGGCTGGCCGCGATGAGCGTGACGGCCACCCCGGCCAACAACAGCACGCTGCCCACGGCCGCGAACGCCCTGCGGCGGAAGTAGTCTTCGCGCAGGGCCTGATCGAGTTGCCGGAACTGCTGCCTCAACGGCTCGTTGTCCGGCGACTCGTGCAGGGCGGCCTTTAGGGCCTGCAGCGCGATCGTCTCGGCCGGGTCGTCGGCTCGGCGCAGGCTGTAGTCGTACAGCAGCAGCGCGCACACGATGGCGGAAAAAACGCCGCCAACCACGGCAGTACGCACCGTCAGCCGGTATTCGGACGAGGTGCGAAGGTCGGCGGGATCGGAGGCGGGCGTCGGGAGGTCGGAAACGGATTGCGTCATTGACAGCAAGTGGGGGGGAAGGGGACACTCCCGACTTCGCGGCCTTCGGCGGCGGGGCAATTGGGCGAATTCCCCGCTACGGCCACGAAAAACGGGACCGTCCTCCGGGAAAGGTTACGGTTACTTGCTCGCGGCAATTCATTTCATTCTACCGCCAAGCGTTCCCCGCGCCCAGCGACGGCAGCGTCGGGAGGCTGGGGCTCTAGCGGGCGTGGGGATGCGTAGGGCGCCAAGCAGCAAGGTGCCGCAGCAGGGTAGTAGTCGCAGGGCGGGCTCCTCGGAAAGGCCAGCGCGGTTGCGTCCCGTCCGTCTGTGGTTGACCGACAAGAACATCCATCCTACACCCTTGCACCGGAAGCCGGAGAGCCTGAAAATAGGTCGGTGCTTTGACCCTGAACGGCGTGTTGGTATCCAGCCGATGAGCGAATCGCCCTCTACGCGGCCCCCGCCCGACGACGTGCGTATGCGCGGCTTCACCCGCCGCAGCACGGTCGAGGAGGCGTGGGCCTGGCTCGACAGGCAGGTGACGCTGCTGGCCCCGGAGCACGTTCCGCTGCGGCAGGCAGCCGGCCGGGTGCTGGCCGAGGCGGTCGCCAGCCGTGTCGACGTGCCCGGCTTCGCCCGCGCCATGATGGACGGCTTTGCGCTGCGGGCGGCCGATACGCTGGGGGCGTCGGCGTACAATCGGCTGGCGCTGCGGGTGATTGGCGAGTCGATGCCGGGCCGGGGGTTCGCCGGCGCCGTCGGGCCGGGCGAGGCGGTGCGCATCATGACCGGCGCCCCCCTGCCGGCGGGGGCCGACGCGGTGCTCCCCTTCGAGCAAGCCGAATGTGAGGCGGGGGAACGGTCCCCTTCGGAGTCCCGATGCACGGCCCACCGCCTCGCCGTGCTGGGCGAAGTGGGGCCGGGGAAGCACGTGGGCCGCCTGAGCGAGGACGTAGCCGCCGGAACGGAGGTGCTGCCGACCGGCCATCGCCTCCGCCCCCAAGACGTGGGCCTACTCGCCGCCATCGGCGTTGCCGAGGCGCCCGTGGTGCGCCGCCCGCGAGTGCGCATCGTGGTGACCGGCAACGAACTGCTTCCGGCCGGCTCGGCTCCGCAACCGCCCCGCATTGTCGACAGCAACGGGCCCATGCTCGAAGCGCTGGTTGCCCGCGACGGTGGATTGCCCGACCATCCGGGCATCGTGCCGGACGAGCCGGATGCGATCCTCGACGCTTTGCGTAGTGAGGCCGACGTAGTGCTGGTTTCCGGCGGGTCGAGCGTGGGGCGGGAGGACCATGCGCCGCTACTGCTGCGGCAACATGGCGAGTTGGCCCTTCACGGCATCGCCATGCGGCCGAGCAGCCCGGCCGGCATGGGCACGCTCGACGGCCGGCTGGTGTTCCTCCTGCCGGGCAACCCGGTTTCGTGCCTGGCGGCGTACGATTTCTTCGCCGGGCGTGCCATCCGCGCCGTCGGCGGCCTTCCGGCCGACTGGCCCTATCGCCGTATTCGCGTGCCTCTTGCACGAAAGATCGTCTCGATGGTCGGCCGGCTCGACTACCAGCGCGTACGCTTGGTGGGTGGGCGGGCCGAGCCGCTGGCCATCGCCGGCGCGTCGATCCTCAGTTCCACCGTCCGCGCCGACGGGTTTGCCATCGTGCCCCCCGACAGCGAAGGGTTGCCGCAGGGCGCGGAGGTTGAGGTGTTCTTCTACGGGCTAGGGGGTTGATGCCCTCCCAAACTACAGGTGTGGTAAGGTGGCCATTCGCTCATGCGCCGACCGCAATCTCGGCTTGCGACATTCGGGGCTCTTTCGTTTCCGGGGGCGGGCTGCAACAATGGTATCGGTACGGTTCCTGTGCCTTTCCTGGAAAAGGGCCAAGGGGCACCTGGAGTATGGAAAAGCCACGATCCTCGCGCACGACTTCCCTTCGGCTGCCATGACCGACGATCTGCAAGCGGCTCGTGAAGCTGCGGCTCGTGAAGCTGCGGCTCGTGAAGCTGCGGCTCGTGAAGCTGCGGCTCGTGAAGCTGCGGCTCGTGAAG
>PWXP01000515.1 GCA_003561895.1 Planctomycetaceae bacterium
AACCCAATAACCTACCGAATTGCGTGGGATAGGCTTCCAGCCTGTCGCCGGAAAAGACAGGCTGGAAGCCTATCCCACGCTTGAAGTTCCCGGTAGTTTATTGTTTTACACCGCCTTACCCAAAGTAGGAGCCGTATGAGGTAGTTCCTCACGTACGGATCTGTGCGGGGGGCGGCCTGAAAGGGCCGTCCCTACCGCGACCCTTCAGCCCCGCAAGGATGGCCGCTATCCTGTAGCAGGCATACTCCGCGGTGCCGTCCGCCGTTCAGGGAGCCCCGAAAAAGAGGCAATTATCCGAACATGTTTGCCATCCTGTCCTTGCTCACCGTCGCCATCCTGTCGCTGCTCGTAACCCGCATTGCCGCGCTCGCGCTGATGCTCACGGGCTTGTCGCGTGACGCGGCCCGCTTTCAGGCCCGCTCGGCGTTTACCGGCTCGGGCTTCACCACCACCGAATCGGAATCGGTCATCAACCATCCGGTCCGGCGGCAGATTATCATGATTCTCATGCTGCTGGGCAATGTCGGGATCGCCACGGTGGTGGCTACGGTCATGCTCTCGATGCTCCAGACCGCCACGGCCGAACAGTGGTGGTGGCACGTGGCCGTCTTCCTCGGAGGATTCGTCGGACTTCTGTTCCTCGCGAAGAGTCGCTGGGTGGAACACCACTTGAACCAAGTGATCGCCTTCGGGTTGAAGCGTTGGACCCGCTTGGATGTCACCGATTACGTCGCGCTGCTTCAACTCCACAACGGATATGCCGTCACCGAGATGCAGATCGAGCCCGAGGACTGGCTTGCCGGCAAATCGTTGGCCGACGCGGCCCTGTCGGAGGAGGGCGTGCTGGTGCTGGGCATCCAGCGCGCCGGCGGCACGTACGTGGGCGCCCCCCGCGGCGGCGACGAAATCCACGCCGGCGATACCCTGATCCTCTACGCCTCCACCCGCCGCCTGGAGGAACTCGACGAGCGCACCCAGGGATACCGCGGCGAACTCGCGCACAACCAGGCGGTCGTTGAATACCAGGCGAGCCGGGAGGGCAACGGGCGCACCAATGGGGAGGCCGACAAGGTTGCCGGCCGGTAGCCGGTCCGGTTGACGGGGATCCAGGAACGGCGAGCCGGGCGCTTTGCAAACTTCGGAATGTAGTGGTACGATAGCCGATAGTTGATACTTGACGATGGCGCGTCCGCGGCACATCGCGACTGTTGGCCGACAAATGGACCACCCCGCCGGCCTGTGAACGGTTACCTGCCGGCAAAGGGGCGACCACAGCACTCACCAAGAAGGAGAAACACATGTTCTGGAAGAATCTTCCCAAGAGTCTCGTGGTTCTGGCGGCCGCTGGGGTCGTTGCCGTTGGGGCGGAGCGGGCCACCGCCGAGGGGCCTGCCACGCACGACTGGCCCATGTGGCGCTACGACGCCGGGCGGAGCGCGACGATCCTCCACGCATTGGACGAAGAACTGCACCTGCAGTGGGTGCTGGAACTGCCCGCACCGCAGCGAGCCTGGCCGGAGCAGATCGACGACCACGGTAAGTTGAGCTTCGATACCTCCTATGAACCCGTCGCGGCCGGCGGCAAGCTGTTCGTCCCGTCGATGATCACCGACAGCGTGACGGCCTACGACCTCGATTCCGGCGCCGAGCGGTGGCGCTATTACACCGGCGGGCCCGTGCGGCTGGCGCCCGCGTTCAGCGAGGGACGGCTGTACGTTGCCTCCGACGACGGGTACCTCTACTGCCTCGACGCGGCGTCGGGCGAGAAGCTCTGGCGATTCCAAGCGGCGCCGAGCCGGCGGACCGTGCTGGGCAACGAGCGGCTGATCAGCATGTGGCCGGTCCGGGGCGCGCCGGTGGTGCACGAGGGCATCGTCTATTTCGCCGCCGGGGTGTGGCCCTTCGAGGGCGTTTACCTCTATGCCCTCGACGCCGAAACGGCCGAAGTGCGCTGGGAGCATTCGGGCGTGGGCACCTATTCGAGCGACGCCTATAGCGACTCCGCCCGCTCCTTCAGCACCATCGCGCCCCAGGGCTACCTGGCCGTCGCCGGCGACCGCCTCATCGTCTCCGGCGGAAGGACCACGCCGGGAGTGTTCGACCAGAAAACCGGCGCGCTGCTGCGCTTCGATCGGGTAGACAAGCGCGACGGCGGATACGCCGTGTTCGCACGCCCCGATTACGGCGGCACCAACCCGCGCAGGTTCCTGCTGCCGGTCGACCGTTGCGTCATCGACACCGGTGGCCAATCGCACGACAGCCGCCGGTGGTCCGAGAAGGTGGACGGCCGGGTATGGCGTCTGCTGGCCGCCGACGGGCGGTTGATCGCCGTTACCGAGGAAGGCCGCATTCACGTTTTCGGGCCCGAGCAGCGCGACCCCGTCGTGCATCGGCACATCGTCGACGACCTGCCACAACGCGAAGACGAGTGGACCGGCCGCGTTGCCGAACTGTTGGGCGATACCGGCGCGACGGCCGGCTACGCGCTGATGTTCGGCATCGGTTCGGGGCGCCTGCTGGACGAGTTGCTGGCGCAATCGGACCTGCACGTCGTGGCCTTCGATCCGGACGAGGAAAAAGTGCAGCGCTTCCGCGAGCGATATGCCCGGGCCGGGCTGTACGGCCGGCGGGTGGCGGTGCTGCCGGGCGATGCCCTCTCCACCCGCCTGCCGCCCTACATTGCGAGCCTGGTGGTTTCGGAAGACCCGCGCGCGGCGGGGCTCGGCGAGGGCGAATCGTTTGCGAAGGCCCTGTTCCATCCCCTGCGCCCGTATGGCGGCGCGGCCTACCTGCCCCTGCCCGATGCGTCGCGGCGGGCGTTCGCCGCGGCGGCGGAAGACGCCGAATTGCCCGGCGCCGAGGTGCGGCGCGGGCCGGGCGGCGTGCTAATCGGCCGGCCCGGCGCCCTGCCGGGTTCCGATACGTGGACGCACCAGTACGCCAACGCCGCCAACACCGGCTACTCGGCCGACGGCCGGGTGAAGGCGCCGCTGGGCGTTTCGTGGTTCGGCGGCACATGCAACGAAAAGACGCTGCCCCGCCACATGTTCGGCCCCATCCCCCAAGTGGTCGAGGGGCGCCTGATCATCCTCGGCGTGAACCACCTGAGCGCCCGCTGCGTGTACACGGGCCGCGAAATGTGGTCGGCCGAGTTGCCCCTGGCGGGCGAGTTCTTCACCAGCCTCGCCCACGAAGAGGACTTTCGGCCCGGGGCACGCGTGTACTTCCCGAGCCATCACGGCGCTAATTTTGTCGGCAGCCCGTACGTGTCCACGCCCGACATCGTTTACATCGTCCACACCGACCGTTGCCTGCGGTTCGATCTGGCCACCGGCGAGAAGCTCGCCGCGTTCGAAATGCCCGAACGCGACGCCCTGCACGCCATGCTGGACGATCGGTCGCCGTCATATGCCGCCCGGGCTACCGAGGAGGACGACCGGCGCTGGGGGCACGTCAGTACGTGGGGCGATTACCTGATCGTCGGCGCATATCCCCACATTTATGCGCAGCGGCCGGAACGCCCCGACCTGAAGAGCCCGCGCGGCGCCGGCCACATTGTTGTGGAGAGGGGCGTGCCGTGGCACTGGAACGCCACCTCGAGCGAGTACCTGCTGGCCATGAACCGCCGGACGGGCGACATTCAGTGGGTGCAACGGGCCCGGCACGGCTTCCGCCACAACGCCATCGCCACGGCCGCGGGGCGCACCTTCGTCATCGACCACGTTTCGGAAGAAGTGTGGTCGTGGCTCGGGCGGCGCGGCGTGGAACCCGACGTCAAGCCGGAAGTCCGCGCCATCGACTTGCGGACCGGCGAGACCCGGTGGACCTACGACGACCACGTGTTCGGCACGTGGCTGGCATACTCGGAAGAGCACGACGTGTTGATCCAGTCGGGGCGGCCCGGCGGACGGTCCACACTGCCCGATGAACCCCGCGACGAGATTGTGGCCCTGCGCGGGTCGGACGGCAACGAACTATGGCGCGCGAGCGTTCGCTTCGGGCACGGCCCGCTCGCGCTGCACGACGGCCAGCGCCGCATCTTGCCCGTCAGCCTCGACATCCTCACCGGGGAACCGGTGGGCCGCGAGCACCCGATGACCGGGGGCGACGATCCCTGGCGCTTCGCCGCCAACAAGCGGTGCGGCACGCAGAATGTCAGCAAGCACCTGCTCACCTTCCGCTCCAGCATGGCGGCGTACCACGACCTGGTCAACGAGAGCGGCACGGGCAATGTTTCGGGCGTGCGGGCCGGGTGCACCAACAACATGATTACCGCCGACGGCGTGCTCAACGTGCCCGAGTACACGCGCACCTGCTCCTGCGCCTACCAGCTTCAGACTTCGGTCGGCCTGGTGACCATGCCGGACGTGGAGGTGTGGACGCTCAACACCCACGCCGACCCGGAACCCGGCACCATCCGGCGCGTGGGGGTCAATTTCGGCGCCCCGGGCAGCCGTGTGGAGGATGGCCTGATGTGGGTGAACTATCCCGAGCAGCGGCATGTTTCCAGGCCGAGCCTACCGGTTGAAATCGAGACCGCCGACGGCGAAGACCCGCATTGGTTCCACCGGCACTCGCTGCGGCTCGCCGCCGCCGGTCCTCGCTGGGTTGCCGCCGGCGGGGTCGAGGGCGTGCGCCGCGTCCGCCTCGGCGGGCTACTCAGCGACGGCGGCAACCCCGGCAGCGGCGCGCGCTACACCGTGCGGCTCCATTTCGCCGAACCGGAGCCGCTCGAACCGGGCCAACGCGTGTTCGACGTGCGCGTACAGGGCGAAACGGTCGTCGAGAAACTCGACCTCGTCGAGGCGGCCGGCGGACCCGATCGCGGCTACGTGGCCGAGTTCCAGGGCGTCGGCCTTGGCGAAGGCAATACGCTGACCATCGAGTTCGCGCCCTGCGACGACAGCATCCGGCAGCCCCTGCTTTGCGGCCTGGAGGTGCAACTGGAACCGTAGCCGGTTTCGGCGGGCCGCGCCCCTATGTGGGACGACGTGGTGACGCGGCAGGGCCGGTCGTGGTATCATCGCTCCCCATGAAAATGGCACTTTCGATCGTTCTGCCCGCCTACAACGAAGCTCGCCGGTTACCCCCCTACCTCGACGAAGTGAAACAATACCTCGAGCAATGCTACACCGGCGCCCACGAAGTGATCGTGGTGGACGACGGCAGTTGCGACGGGCTGGGCGATGTGGTCGAGGCCTGGCGGGCCGGTTGGCCGGCCCTGCAAGTAATTTCCCACCCGGTCAACCACGGCAAGGGCGCCGCGGTTCGGACGGGCATGCTGGCCGCCGGCGGCCAGCGGCTGCTGTTTGCCGACGCCGACGGCGCTACCCCGATTGCAGAGGAGGCAAAGCTTCGCGCTGCGCTGGAGGCCGGGGCCGACTTGGCGGTCGGCTCCAGACTGCTGGCCGCGCCCTGCCCCCGCCGCCGCGCCCGGGTGCGTGGGCTGGCCGGCAGGCTTTTTGCGGCATGGGCCCGGTGGTGGCTTCGCATACCGGTGCGCGATACGCAATGCGGCTTCAAGATGTTCCGCCGCGAAGCGGCCTGCGAGTTGTTCCAGCGCGGTTCCGAGCCGGGCTACCTGTTCGACCTCGAGCTGCTCGCGCTGGCCCACCGTCTCGGCTACCGAATTGCCGAGGTGCCGGTCGCTTGGACGGAGATCCCCGGCGGGCATCTGAGCCTCGTCGGCGTGCTGCCCGGCATCATCCCCGCCATGTGGCGCCTGCGGCGCCGGCTCGGAGAACTGGAAGATGGGAGCTGATGTTGGAGTTCCTGCTTGGGCGTGTGCCCGGTTGGAGTTCACGCTTCAGCGTGTCAAGAAATCTGGCTGAGGTTCTACACGCTAAATCGGATCTTCCAGGACATATTTCCGTAAGTCAAGTGACTGCAATGGGTTACGGTGTTTTGTGACGAAAGTTTGCCGGGCACGGGCCAAACTGCCCGAGCCGGTGTCCAGCAGTCGTCCGCTGGCGATCTCATCGCCGATGGCGAGGATTTCCGCGTGCATGGCAGCCGACCGTTAGCGATTCATCCGGTTGAGCTGCTCGAGGACGTCGCTGATTTCATCGTGGACCTCGCCCATCTGCCGGACGACGATGGCGCGCTGGCTTCGCCAGTAGTAGATGGAGCCGGGCCCTCCGACCCGTTCCCAGGTGTTTGGGCGGATGGTGGTCTGGATGAGTTCGACGAGTTCTTCGCCGTAGTCGTCCTGGGCCTGCCCGCCCATGCCCGGTTGCATCCCCCTACCCGGCTGCATGTCCATGCCGGCGTTGCTGAACTGGGCCAAGGGTTGCCGTTCGCCGACGCCATCGGCGCCGGCGTCCTCGGCCCGCTGCTCGCGGGCCAGCCGGCGTTGGGCGGCGGCCCGCACTTGGATTTGGCGGGCCAGGCGGGCCAGGCGGGCCAGTCGGCCGCGGACCTGCCGGAGCAGCGGCTCGCGCAGCGACTCGGCCAGTTCGGTATCGGCTTCCAGTTCCCGGAACACGATCAGCAGCTCGTTGGCCGCCGCTTCCAGTTCTTCGTCCTCCGGCCGCGCCCAGCGGCGCAGCGATTCTCGCGCGGCTTGGCGCAGCTCGCGGCCGGTGCGTGCCGGCGCCTCCGCCATGCTCCTGGGGACTTCCGAAGTGCTAGGTACGTTCGCCGACTCGACGGGGGCGGTGGCCAGAACGGCAGCCATTAGCAGCGCAGACATCAGATTACCTCCTGTGCTCTCGAGGACGTGCCCTCTTAACGTTAATATATTGGATCGGCGTTTTCGGTGCAAGTCGCCACCGCGGCCAGACGCCCCGCGCCGTGGGCTTCGACACGGATGCGAATGTCGGTCGTGGCCTCGGGAAGGTCGAATTGCACCTCCGCTTGCCCGCTATCATCCACCACCAGCAAGGGGTGCCAGAGCAGTGTTCCGCTCAATTCGGTCGTATCCGCCGGCGCGCCGACCTCGCGATCATACGCGAATGGGGGGGCAAGTAAAGCTGGTCGCGAGGGCTCCGGCAAAGCCTCGGCCGCTGGCAGCCCCTCCTCGGCCACCGGCGTGGGCTCGACAAAGCTCAGAAAGGCGGCATCGCCGTGCAGGTGTTCGTCCCGGCGCAGGGGGGCCAAGACAATCGCCCCGATCAGCAGGCAGCAAACGGCGGCTCCTCCCGCAGGAATCCACAATCGCACGCCGGAGACCACCCCCAGCAACCCCAGCATGGCCACGGCCAACACCAGGCCGAACCCGCCGAAGAAACTGAGCGTGGTGAGCATGTTCAGCGCGCGCGTGCGGTGGCGGCGATATTGTGCCAGCGTCTCCTCGTACTCCCGTCTCAGGGGCAGGAGATTATCGAACACGAGGGGCGGCGCGGCATCGAATGCGGCGGCGCGACGCGCGTCGTCATTGTCCGTGTCCGACGCGTCTGCCGGAAGTCCCGCGCAGGTGCCGAGCAGCAGGTCCAGCGCGACGTCGGGCTCGGCATCGCCGGAAACGTTAAGGGCGACGCGGCCGCGACGGGGAACCGCATGGGCGGTGCAGCCGAGCAGGAAGCAGGCGGGCAGGGGCGTGGCCTGTTCATCGGCCGGCCCGATCCTCGCCTTGTCGACGGCCGAGATCGCAAGGACGGCCGGGGCGGGTTCGCCGGATTCGTCGGTCACACGCACGGTAACAGTCGCGCGACCGCCCACCGCCGCGCGCTCGACGTCAGCCACGGCGCTGAGTTGGAGCCGGCCGGCCGGCCGGCGATAGACCCATCGCCGGGCGACCGGGGCGGGCGGCCTGGTGCTGTAGTCGTACACGATCAATCCGATCAGGCCGCTCACCTCGTCGGGAATGGCGAGTGCGACCTGGTTGACGCCGCCGGCGCCCGGAACGCCGTCTTGCGGCTCGTCGTCGCCGAGCACGCGGGTAACGACCGGTTTCTGCCCCACGAGGTTTCCGCGGCACCAGGCCGCGACCACCAGGGGAACGCCGTCCTCGGCGGCGCGGAGGGCGAATTCGAGCGGCTTGCCGGGCCGGAAAACGCCGACGCCGGCGCTCAACAGCAGGTTGCGCCGCGGGTCGATTTCCGGAAGCTCCGGTTCCACTTCGACCTCCTCCGGCTCGGCGATCTTCAACCGATACCCGCCCCCGGGCTGGGGCCGGAAGCTGAACACCCCCATGCCCGAACCTATGGTCTCGATTGCGGCGACCGGGGTATCGGCGGCGTCGAGGACCAGGCCTTTTAGTTCGATCGGTTGGCCGCGCGCATCGCGGGCGGTGAAGTACACGCGGTTTTCCAGGTCGGGCGCCAACGCGCCGCCTTCCGGATAGAACGCCACCTGTACGCCGGCGGGAGCGTCGGCCGGTATTCCTTCCTCCGCCGCGTCATGGCCGATGGCCAGCCGCAGGCGCGCCTCGGGGAACCGTCCTTGGGCGCTTTGGGCCACGAGGAAGATCTCGCCCCCCGGCAAGTCGGCGGGGAGCGTAAACGCGCCATGGCCGACGCCGCGCGTGGTGGCGGCCGTGTACGCCGAGTTCGGCAGCGGACGTCCTTCGGCGTCTTGAAACTCGAACTGCACGGTTTGGTCGGGTCCTTCGGCCAGTTCGAACCGGGAAAGGGTGACCGAGCGGTAGAAAACCGTGTGGCCGGCCCGGTACGAAGGGCGGTCGGTGGCCAGGCACGTTCGATACCGGGCCGGTTCGGCCGCGAGGCGGGCTTCGAACGTCTCGCGTGCGCCGTTGCGGCTGGCCGTTACTTCCAGCCGCACGCTCTCTTCGGGCAACTCGAGCCCGGCGGGAATCGCCAGGCGGAACCGGCCGTCCTCGCCGGCCTGATCGGTGCGGTGCAGGATCGGCTTATCGTCGGGTGCGAGCAATGCGATTTCGACCAGGGCGGCCACCGGTTTTCCTGTCAATCCCGTAGTGAGCACGTGAATTTCGGCCGGCCGGTCGATGCCAAGGGAAGGCGGCGCGCACACGCGGAGGCGCAGATGCTCCACGGCGATGGACGCCAGTTGGTCGCGGTGGTACAGGTATCCGCCCACGGAAACGAGCAGCAGTACGGCGGCCGCGATTCCGACCGCCCAATCGGCCCCGC
>PWXP01000466.1 GCA_003561895.1 Planctomycetaceae bacterium
GCCGGCGATAATCATGGGTATATTGGCGGAGCCTTCGTACGGCTCGCACTTGCGGAAGTAGCCGTGGTCGCCCAGCATCTCGCCGTGGTCGGAGGTGACGATGACAATCCAGGGCCGCCCGCGCGATTGTACAATCGAGTAGACGATTGATAACAGGAACAACAGCCATGATTCGAGGCCGAGTTCAACACGGCGTAATACTTTTGGAGGACCCCGATGCACTTCCTGAGGGGACTGAATTGAGCATTCATCCCCTCCAGCGCTGCGGGAATCGCCGCGACGCGGGGCAACCGAAGCCGACGGTTGGGCGGGCGCTGCTACAATTGGCGGGCAAGGCTCGGCAGTTGTCATCGGATGCGTCCCGCAACCTTGGCCACTATCTGTACGGACACGGCAAACGATGAGCACTCTGTTCGCCGATACTTGACCGACATGTTGGCAGCCAACGAGGGCGGCCCCTTGCTGGTTGGATCTCTCCACTGTGGGGCTCGGTTCGAATCAGCCGGATCCGTCCGACCCCTCCTTCTCGCCGGTCTCTTCGCGGTCGCGGATGTCGTAGCACAGCAGCACGTTCTGGTCGCGCACGTACATCATGCCGTTGGCGATGACCAAGTGCGTCCAGGCCTTCCGGTTGCTGCGGAAGGGCTGGTTGAACCGGCCTTGCAGCACAAAGTCTTGCCGGCTGGAAGTGACCAGGCTGATCGGGCCGTCTTCGCTGCGGAGGTAGAGACGGCGGTCGGCATAGATGATTGAACACTTGCCGGAACTGCGGTCGGTCCACAGCACCTCGCCGGTGCGATAGTTCAGGCAGGTGAGCACGTTCGGGTTGCTGCACCCGAACAGGAAGTCGTTGATGAGCACCATGCCGCCGTGGTGGTTTTGCATCTGCTTGGTGAAGTAGACCTGCTGCGGCATGAAGCCTTTGGGCGTCCGTCGCGGCCACACCAGCCCGCCGCCCTTGTCGGCGCTGGAGGCGAAGATGGTGTCGCGGTACCAGATGGGCGTGGCGATGTTGGCCGTGGGATTGGCCGGGGCGTCGTATCGCCACAGCGGGCGGCCGGTATTGGCCTCGACGCCCACCACGCCTCGGGCGGTGAAGGCCACGTATTGCGAAACCCGGCCGATCCTGGCCTTGATGACCGATGAATACCCGGCCGGATCGCCGAGGGCCGCCCCCCAGACCTTCTTGCCGTTGTCCTTGTTCAGCGCGACGATGGTGTTTTCCTTGCCGCCGGGCGTACAGACGACGAACTTCCTGTCGACCAGCACCGACTCGGAATAGCCCCATTGGGGAATCGAGCCGCCGAAGTCCTCGACCAGATTGCGGTGCCAGATCACCCTGCCGTCGTCGGCGCTGAGGCACACCAGGATGCCGGCCATGCCGAGGGCGTACACGCGGTCGCCATCGACAGTGGGGGTGGAGCGGGGGCCGGGATACCCGCCGCCTTGGTGGCGGATGGGGCCCGTGGCTGACGCCCATTCCTGGGTGCCTCCTTTGGCAATGTTCAAGGCCACCACCCACTCGGCCTTCGGGCCGTTGCCCATCAGGTACACGCGGTTGCCGACCACGGCCGGCGCGCCGTACCCTTCGCCGCATAAGTTGGTGGCCCATGCCAGAGGGGGCCCCCCCTCGGACCATTTTTGCAGCAGACCCTTTTCGCGGGAAATTCCGTCGCGCCGCGGCCCCCGCCAGCCAGGCCAATCGGCGGCCGACGCAGGGGGCTCCACGGCGGCAGCCACCGCCGTCAACATGGCAACAAGTACAATAAGCGTTTTGTCGAAACGCGTCATGGCATTCAGGTCCTCCAAGGCACTTTCGAGACGGGCCCATTGGTCCCAATTCCAGTGTAACGCCCAGGCGACGGGCGGAGAAGCAGCCGCCGGGCACCGCGGCCGCTGGGCGGTCGCGGCGCCGTTCGGCAGTTAGCCTGCCGAACGGGCAGGTCCGAGGGATCGGGCGGTTCGGGCGGATCAGCCCGATTGGACGGATCAGCCCGATTGGACGGATCAGCCCGATCCGACTACGAGCCTGGATAAATGAAGCCAGCTTCACCGCTCGCCCCGCTGCGGCCGGTTTTCGGCACGGGCCGAGTAGCCTATCATTATGTAGCGTACCATTACGATAAGGACCTGAATACGTCGACCAAAACGCATGCATCGAACCCTGGGCAGGACAAGTCTTTGTGATTCCCCGGCGGTTTTCCTGGCAGCCGCGGGCCTCTGCCTTGCGCTGACCGGCTGCCGCCGTGCGGGCTCGGACGAGCCGGACGACGGCCGGCTGCGGGTCGTGTGCACCACCGGGCCGGTTGCCGACCTGGCACGGCATGTCGGCGGCGAACGGGTCCGCGTCAAGGCGCTCATGGGTCCCGGCGTCGACCCGCACTTGTACCAAGCCCTGCCGGCCGACGTGGCCCGCCTGAACGCGGCCGACGTCGTCTTCTACAATGGCATGCATCTCGAGGGCCGCATGGCCGACCTGCTCGGGCGGCTTGGCCGCCGCAAGCCGGTGTTCGCCGTCACCGACGCCCTCCGGGAACGCCACGCCGAGCGGCTGCGGCCCCTGCCGGGCGCCGATGGGGAGTTCGATCCGCACGTGTGGTTCGACGTCGCCCTGTGGGCGGCCTGCGCCGACTTCGTGGCGGAAAAGCTCTCGGAAGTCGATCCGGGCCACGCCGCCGAGTACCGCCGAAACGCCGCCCGGTACGAGGCCGAACTGCACGAACTGGACCGATGGTGCCGCGAACAGTTGGCCGCCATTCCGGAGGAGCAGCGGGTGCTGGTGACCGCCCACGACGCCTTCGGCTACTTCGGCGCCGCGTACGAGGTGGAGGTCCACGGAATCCAGGGCATGAGCACCGCCGACGAGGCCGACCTGGGCTCGGTAAACCGGCTGATCGACCTGCTGGTGACGCGGCGAATCCAGGCCGTGTTCGTCGAAACGAGCGTGTCGGAAAGGAACGTCCGCGCGCTGGTCGAGGCGTGCGCCGCCCGCGGGCACCGCATCCGCATCGGCGGTCACCTGTACTCCGACGCCATGGGCCCGGCCGACTCGCCCACGGGGACCTACGCGGGCATGGTCCGCCACAACGTGAACACGATCATTAAGGCCCTGCGATGACCGCTCCGCCGCTGGAAATCCACGACATGACCGTGGCCTACCACCGCAAGCCGGTGCTGTGGGACATCGACCTGACCGTGCCCGAGGGAAAACTCGTCGGCATCGTGGGCCCGAACGGCGCCGGCAAGAGCACGCTTCTGAAGGCCGTCCTGGGGCTGATTCCGGTGGCCAGCGGGCGCGTGACCTTCTACGGCGAACCCTACGCACGGCAACGGCGCCGGGTGGGGTACGTGCCGCAGCGCGAATCGGTCGACTGGGACTTCCCCGTCACCGTAAGCGACGTGGTGATGATGGGCACGTATGGGCAACTCGGCTGGTTGCGCCGGCCGGGCGCGAAGCAGCGAGCCACGGCTCGGCGGTGCCTCGAACAGGTGGGCATGCCCGAACTGGCCGATCGGCAGATCCGGCAGCTTTCCGGCGGGCAGCAACAGCGGGTCTTTCTGGCAAGAGCCCTGGCCCAGGACGCCCGGATCTACTTCATGGACGAGCCGTTTTCGGGCGTCGACGCCGCCACGGAAGCGGCCATCCTCGGCCTGCTCCAAACGCTGCGCGAGCGAGGCAGGACGGTGCTCGTCGTGCACCACGATCTGCTGACCGTGCGCCACTACTTCGACCACGTCATCCTGTTAAACATGCGGCTGATTGCCGCCGGGCCTACCGAGGCGACGTTCACCGACGAGAACCTGCAGAAGACCTATGGCGGCCGGCTGACCGTTCTCGACGAGGCCGCCGAGGCCGTCCGCCGCGGGGAGTTCGAACGGTGACCCTCGATTACCTGACCACCGTCGTGCTGCTGGGCACGTCGCTGCTGGGCGGCGTGGCCGGCGTGGTGGGCGCCTTCGCCGTGCTGCGCCGGCGCGCCCTGGTAGGCGACGTGCTGGCCCACGCGGCCCTGCCCGGGCTGTGCCTCGCGTTCCTCTTCCTTGGGGCCATGCAGTTCGCCGGATTGCTCGCCGGGGCGCTTCTGAGCGGACTCGCCGGCCTCGGCGTGATTTCGCTCCTGTGCCGGGGAACGCGGACCAAGGAAGACGCCGCGCTGGGAATCGTGTTGAGCACGTTCTTCGGCGTGGGCATCGTGCTGCTCAGTGTCGTGCAGCAGCGGGCCACCGGCGCGCAGGCGGGGCTCACCTCCTATATCTTCGGCCAGGCCGGCCTGATGGTGCGCCACGACGTGTACCTGATCGCGGCCGTGTCGGCCGCGGCCCTGACTGCCGTGACGCTGCTGTACAAAGAACTGAAGCTCCTGAGCTTCGACCCCGATTTCGCTCGGGCGCAAGGTTGGCCCACCTTGCCGCTGGACTTCGGGTTGATGGGAGTGTTGGCGCTGGTAACCGTGATTGGGCTGCCGGCGGTGGGCGTCGTGCTCATGGCCGCCATGCTCATCCTGCCCGGCGCAACCGCCCGGTTCTGGACCGACCGGTTGGGCCGGCTGCTGCCTCTGGCCGGCTTGGTGGGGGCGGGCTCGGCCGCGGCGGCGACGCTCATTTCGGCCGGGGCACTCGAAGCATGGATCGGTTCCGACCGCCTCGCGGCCGGCGGCGCCACAGCGAACCTGCCCACCGGCCCGCTCATCGTCCTTTGCGGCACCGCGGTCCTGCTGTTCTCCGTGCTGTTCTCCCCGCGGCGCGGTTTGATTGCGGCGGCGGCGCGTGCGGCTCGGTTCCGCTGGCGCACCGGCCTGGAAAACCTGCTCAGCAGCATGTACGAATTGAGCGAGCCGCGGCCGGCCGCCGCGCCGGAGGTGCCGCTAGGAGCGATTTTCCAGCGCCGCGCGTGGCAGCCGTGGCAGGCCCGCCTGCTCCTGTGGTGGGCCTCGCGGCGCGGCCTGATCGAGCAGCGCGACGGCGCCGCGCGGCTGACCGAACACGGTGCCGAGTGCGCCGCCCGCGTGGTGCGCGCCCACCGGCTTTGGGAGGCGTTCCTCGTCCGCGGGGTCGACATCGCCCCGGACCACGTCCACCGCGACGCCGACGCCATCGAACACGTCCTGCCGCCCGAAATCGTCGAACACCTCGAGGCCGAGCTTGCCGGTACCCCGCAAGCGCCCGGCCGGCCTAAGGAATAACCGGTTGGATCGCCTTGTTGGAGTTCACGCTTCAGCGTGCTTGGGATATGACGCGGCGGCGGTCCGGCACGCTGAAGCGTGAACTCCAACCGGGCACGCTAAAGCGTGAACTCCAACCGGGCACGCTGAAGCGTGAACTCCAACAGGGCACGCTGAAGCGTGAACTCCAACCGGGCACGCTAAAGCGTGAACTCCAACCGGGCACGCTGAAGCGTGAACTCCAACAGGGCACGCTAAAGCGTGAACTCCAACCGGGCACGCTAAAGCGTGAACTCCAACAGGGCACGCTGAAGCGTGAACTCCAACAGGGCAAGAAGGAACCATGCTTTCCCAACTCGACGCCAACACCGTCATGGACCTCTGGATCATCGCCGTCGGGGCGATGACCAACGCCGCCTGTGCGCTGGTGGGCTGCTACCTGGTGCTGCGGCGCATGAGCCTGCTGGGCGACGCCATCTCGCACGCCGTGCTGCCCGGCCTGGTGGTGGCCTTCGTCCTGTCGGGCAGCGTGAACGTGGGCTTCATGTTCGTCGGAGCCCTGGCCGCGGGCGTGCTCACGGCCGTGTTCACCGAAACCCTGCACCGCTACGGCGGCGTGGCGGAAGACGCCTCGATGGGAGTCGTGTTCACCGCCATGTTCGCCGTGGGCGTTATCCTAATTCGCCGCTACGCGCACGCGGTGGAACTCGACGCCGATTGCGTTTTCAGCGGCTCGCTCGACATGATCACCTTCCACCAGGTCGCGCTGGCGGGGTTCGAGGTGCCCCGGGCCATGGTGTCGATCGCGCCCGTGCTGCTGGTGAACGTGGCGTTCATCCTCCTGTTCTGGAAGGAGATGCTCATTTCGAGTTTCGATCCCGGTCTGGCCACCACCATGGGTTTCCGCGCCGGCGTGCTGCGTTACGCTCTGATGGTGCTGGTGGCCCTGACGGCCGTGGCCTCGTTCGAGCAGGTCGGTTCCATCCTGGTGGTGGCCATGCTCATCGTGCCGGGGGCCACGGCGCACCTGCTGACCGACCGGCTGCGGGGTATGCTTTGGATTGCCGTGCTGGTAGCGGTCGCCTCGGCGGTGCTGGGCCGATGGGCGGCCACGCGGTGGAACGTGAACACCGCCGGGGCGATGACCGTGGCGGTGGGCGGCCTGTATGGGTTGGCCGCGCTGTTTTCGCCGCGCTATGGGGTGGTGAGCACGTTGGCGCGGAACGCGCGCACCTCGCTGCGCATCGTGCGCGAGGATGTTCTCGGAATGTTGTACCGGCTCGAAGAGTTGGGCGTTCCGCGCCCCATGCCCGCCGGCGAGGCGGCCCGAGCCGTGGGCGGAGGTCCCCTGGCCTGGCTCGCCCTGGCCCACCTGCGTCAGCGCCGCGAGGTCGCCCGCAGGGGCCGCGCGCTGCATCTGACCGAGGCCGGCCGGGACCGCGCGCGGGGGCTGATCCGTTCGCACCGGCTATGGGAGGCGTACCTGGTCGAGTATCTCGGCTTGCCCCTGGACCACGTTCACGAGCCGGCCGAACGGATGGAGCACTTCATCGGAACGCCGCTCCAAAGCCACCTGGCCACCGACGTGGCCGGCACCGAAATCGACCCGCACGGGCGCGCGATTCCCCCGCCCGGACCGGAAGGAGAACGCCGCCGGGATTGACGGGCCGGGGCGCCATGCGGCAGGATGGATTCGCGGACGACCACTGCCTTATGCTCCCTCGCCTTCCGTTTCGGCCCATTCGGCTCCGTACTGCCCATCCTGGCAGATGACCGCCAGTTCCTCGGAGAAGGCGGGGGGCGGCGTGGTGGGCGGCCAGAACGCTCCGGCCCGCACGCCACGGATCACCTCGGCCGCCGCGGCGTCGGCTTCGGCCAGGTCGGCCTCGGTCCACCCGGCCGGCAGGGGGCCGACCTTCGAGGTATCCCTCGGCAAGGCGATGTACGCCAGGCGGACCGGCCCGTTGATGCCCAGCCCGGCCACCAGGTGCCGGTACAGCGGCAACTGCAGATCGATCCACCTGCCCTGGTGCCGGTGCGTTTTCTCGGGTTCCTTGGCCTTTTCCGAGGTCTTGTAGTCGAACACGAGGTACTCTTTCGTGGCCGGGTTGAAGTCGATCCGGTCGATGCGGCCGCGCAGTTGCATGGGTTCGTCGTCCACGTCGAGCACCGCCGTGCCCGGCTCCGGCGATGCCTCGGCGTGCTCGATGCGCCAGCCCTGCGCGGCCCACTCGGCCTGCCAGCCGGCAAAAGCGCGCAGCCGCCAGCGCAACTGCTCGACCTGCACGCGCACGCTGGGCAGCGCCCCGGGCCCGAACCGCGCGGCGGCCAGCCGGCCCAACGCGGCGCCCAGGTGGGCCTCGATCTCGCCGGCGTCGGTGGAATGGACCGCGGGTGAGCGGGCGAACTCGTGCAGCACGTCGTGCGCCAGCGAGCCGAACCCGCCGCCGTCCAGTTCCATCGCCGTGTCGGCCAGCGCCTCGAGCCGGAGCCGGTGGCGAAGATAGTAGCGATAGGGGCAGGCCAGGTAGTCGCGGAACTCGGTCACGCGCATCGACGTGACCCGCTCGGACAACGCCACGGGAGGCGGCACGGGAATGGCCGATGCGGCCCGGCCGGCCCGCAGTGCACCATGCAGAAGCGGGCCGGCGCCCGGACCCGATTCCGCAAAGAACCGCTGCGCCCGGCGCGCGGCCGTTTCGTCGTCGCAGGCGAACAGAAGCCGGCTGGGGGCCAGGGGGTCGCCCGCGGCGCTGCGCCGCCCCACCACCAGCGCAAGCCGCTCGCGCGAGGCGGCCAGCACGCTCAGCGCGTAGGCGTCGCGGGCGTAGCGGCGGTCGTTGTCCATGATGCCCAACGCCCGGCACAACTGGTTCGGCAGGAAGAGGTCGGCGTTGACCGCGTCGGGCACGGCCCCTTCGTTGAGCCCGGCGACGATCAGCGCCGGCGCGTCGTCGAGCGGCAGGTCGAGCCAGCCGAGCATTTCGACGGCGCCGCGTTCGGGCGCGGCGCTGAGGCGGCCGGCGTCCACTTGGCTGAGGATCGTCCGCAGCGCCTCGGGCGCGGCCATCGGGCCGGCCACCGAATCGGCCAGCCGCCGGGGAATGCCGGCGTTCTGCCGGGCCGCGTCACGGATCATCTCGCAGGCCCGCAGCACGCTGCGGTCGGGCTCGCGCCGGCGGTCGAGCGGCCGGTGGCCGAACACGGCAGCCAGCAGTTCTACGACCGGCTGCCCCCAGGCGTCGAGCGTGCGCCGGCCGGCCAGCGGGTGCAGCAGCCGCTCCACCGCCCCGTGCAGTTCGGCCACGCGGGCCGCGGCTGGATCGGCGTCCGGCCAGGGTCCTTCCAGCCGGGCGGGTAGGTGCTCGCCCTGGTAGACATCGAGCCGGCTCAGCCAGTCGCCCCGGATGCCCTGCTGATCATCGGAAGGGGACCGGTCCGTTTTTTCGGCTTGCGGCTTCTTCGAGGAACGAACCCCGGTTGGCCGAAAAACGGACCAGTCCCCGCGCAACCAACCGGCCAGGGCCGGATGCCGCACCAGGGCGGCAAACGCGGCGAACGAGCCCAGCGTGAGGTATTCCGCCACGGCGGCCAGCAGCCGGCAGGGCGACGACTGTGCGACCGGCTTGCCCACGCCGTACCGCGCGGGAACGCCGCACGCGGTGAGCAATTGCTGAAGCTGCGGCACCAAATCTTCCGCGAGCCGGTCGGGCACGCCCATAGTGATCTGCTCGGCCGAGTACCGCCCGCCCAACCCGGCCAGCCACCGGCCCACCGCGCCGGCCTGCCCGGCCGGGTCGTCGGCCTGGAGAATCTGCCCCTCCTCCAGGCCGATGGGCGCTTCGAGCCACGCCTCGGGCTTCAGGCAACCGTGCTCA
>PWXP01000037.1 GCA_003561895.1 Planctomycetaceae bacterium
AACATCGAAGTAGCCGAGGCGGGATTCGAACCCGCACGCCCGTATGGGCAGGGGATTTTAAGTCCCCAGCGTCTGCCATTCCGCCACTCGGCCAACTGTTGCTCGACGCTCCGAGCCGAGGAATCAACGACTCAGAACGTCGTGGAAACGTGGAGATTGCAACCTACAGACGTCGACTCGCTTCTTTCTCCTCCTCCCGTTTGCCGTTGCCCAGGGCAAGGATGCGGTTGATGGCGTTGAGGAACGCCAGGGCGCTGGCTTCGAGGCTGTCGGTCGATACGCCGCGGCCGCGGTACAGGCGGCCGTCGTACTCGACCTGTACGGTCACCTCGCCCTGCGCGTCCTGCCCGACCGTGACGCTGTGGACGCTGAAGTCCTTGCAGTCGACCACCACGCCGGTTAGTTCCTCCAGGGCGAGCAGGACGGCGTCGACGGGGCCGTCGCCGCATTGTTTGGTTGTCGTTGCCTCGCGGTTGCCCTCGCGCAGGGTGAGGCGGATTTCCGGCACGCGGCCGGTGCCGCAGCATACCTGGTAGGAAACTAGCGACCACCGCTCCTCGAACGTGTGCATCTGTTGCTCGACCAACACGGCAATGTCCTCGTCGTACACCTCCTTCTTCTTGTCGGCCAAGTCCTTGAAATCGTCGAACACGCGCTGGAATTGCTCGGCGTTCAGGCTGTAACCCAGGGCCTTGATGCGGTCGGCCAGGGCGGCCCGGCCGCTGTGCTTGCCCAGCACCAGTTCGCTGCGGGTGAGACCGACGTCTTCGGGCCGCATGATTTCGTAGGTGGTCGGGTTCTTGAGCATGCCGTCCTGGTGGATGCCGGCCTCGTGGGCGAAGGCGTTTTGGCCCACAATGGCCTTGTTCCGCTGCACATGGATGCCCGTGATGCCGGCCACCAGCCGGCTGACGGGCACGAGGCGGCGGGTGTTGATGCGTGTGTGGGCGTGGTAGTAATCGCTGCGGGTGTGCAGGGCCATGGCGATTTCCTCGAGCGAGCAGTTGCCCGCCCGCTCGCCAATGCCGTTGATGGTACACTCCACCTGGCCCGCCCCGGCCTCGACAGCCACCAAGCTGTTGGCCACAGCCATGCCCAGGTCGTTGTGGCAGTGGACGCTGATGACGGCCTTGTCGATGTTCGGCACACGGTTGCGCAGGATGCGGATGACGTTGTTCATTTGGGCGGGCGTAGCGTAGCCGACCGTATCGGGGATGTTCACCGTGCTGGCCCCGGCGGCGATCGCCCGCTCGACCACTTGGCACAGGAAGTCGGTTTCGGTGCGGACGGCGTCTTCGGGCGAGAACTCGATGTTGGGGCAGTAGCCGGCCGCCCGCTTCACCCCGGCGACGGCCCGCTCGATGATGGCGTCCTTGCTCATTTTCAGCTTGTGCTCGCGGTGGATGGCGCTGGTGGCCAGGAACACGTGGATGCGGGGCTGCTCGGCGTGGCGGACGGCCTCCCAGGCGCGGTCGATGTCGGCATCGCGGCACCGGGCCAGCCCGCAAATGACCGCACCGCGCACGCCCTGGGCAATCTCGCGGACGGCCTCGAAGTCGCCGTGCGAGGAGATGGGGAATCCCGCCTCGATTACGTCGACGCCCAACTCGACCAGCGCGTGGGCGATCTCCATCTTCTCGGCCAAGTTCATACTGGCGCCGGGCGACTGCTCGCCGTCGCGCAGCGTGGTGTCGAAAATCTTAATCGGGCGACTCGCGGGATCGGGTTGGGCAGACATCGGTTTGCTCTCGGTCACTGCGGGTGGGTGGCGACTAGCCTTATGGGGCACATCGGGAACCCCCCTCCTTTGGAAAAACAAAAAAACCCAGGACCTTCGGGCCCTGGGGTTGCGGTTTGCTGGGTCGGTTGGTTGTAGGCAATCGACGAACCCCGGGCCTTTCAGGCCAGGCCAAGTAATAACAAGGCTAAGAGGTTCGCTAGAGTCATGGTTCGGTCCCACTCGGGTTTGAAAGGCTCAGCACCGCCGCATATAATATACGCGGTAGATAGCTGGCAGTCAAGGCTCGAAACGAAGAGTTGACGACCGTCCCGAGACTCGTCAAGCGAGGCGCCGATATGGCCCAGGCGTAAGTGTTCCCGGGGCGGCGGGGGCAGTTTTCCCGGGTATGTGCGAAGGGGACAGTCCCATTTTCGCGGCTGCGACGGTGGCTCACTGCGCCAAACGCTCTGTGTGCTGCGAAAATCGGGACAGTCCCCCCCGTGAACGGTTACGCCCAGGCAAACCGATGCGCAAGGACTTTGTGACGTTACGAACGTTCGATAACCCGGTTGCGGCCCACATGGCCCGAAACCGCTTGGCAGATGCGGGGGTGCGGGCGTTCCTTGCCAACGAAGGTTTTGTCAGTACCGCCTGGCACCTGTCCAACGCCGCAGGTGGCATCCGCTTGCAGGTGGGCGCCGAAGACGCTCCACGCGCCGCCGCCCTCTTGGAGGATCGAGCACAGACGGAAGCCGCGGGATGGTCTCCGGAGTCGGCCTGGGGCGGCACGGGAGAAGAAGATACGCCGACGACCTATCGGGAGCGTCTGGCCGACCGGGCCTTGCAAATCGCGCTGATTGGCATCTTATTCTTCCCGCTCCAGTTGTATGCCGCTTGGCTGCTGCTGAAGGTCATCCGATCGCCGGAAGAACTCCGGCTCAGACATCGCCTGAACGCCGTTGCGGCTGGCGCGATTGCCGTGCCGTTCCTGGGCCTGGTTGTGTTTTGGCTCGGCTCGTTGATGGTCTGAACGACAAGGGAGAGGTCAAAACCGGGACGAGCCCGGTTTTGGCAGGATAGCGAAAGCTCGAAAATGCCCATCTTTTCAAACTCGGACCGGTCCCGTTCTTGGGGAAACAATGGCGGGTGAACATGTCGACTTGTCGAGCGGTGGTTTTCCCGAAGGGCGCGATGCCCTGCAGCGGCGGTTCCTGGGGGTCCGTTTCGCCTGCTGCGCCGTGTACGCGAGGGTTTACGTCAATCGCGAGGGGACGGCGTACACGGGCAACTGCCCGCGTTGCTCGCGGGCGGTACGGTTCCCCATTGGCGAGGGGGGCACCGATTGCCGTTTCTTCACCGTCTATTGAGTCGTTCGGCACATTTCGGTATGCTCCGCGCCTGGAACCGGTTTTCGGACCCTTCCTAAAGCTCTTTCCCCGGCCAGTTTTCTCACTTTTCCCAATTTCCCCCTGATGGACTTCGAAATCCAACGTTGCACCCGGCATTGTGCCGCGACGGGGCGCGAGTTGCTCCCGGGCGAGACGTTCTACTCGGTGCTGATCGAGAAGGGATCGTCGGTCGAGCGGCGCGATTACTCGCAGGAGGCCTGGACCGAACCGCCCGCCGACGCGATCGGCTGGTGGAAGACCCAGTTGCCCGACCCGAAGGCGCAGCGCAAGCAGTGGGCGCCGAACGACGTGATGCTGCGGCTGTTCGACGAGTTGGCCGAGCAGCCCGAGCAGCAAGACGTGCGTTACGTGCTGGCACTGCTGCTGGTGCGCCGGCGGGTGATGCGCATGGAAGAGGCCGAGCCGGAAGAGCAAGGCGGCGGGGAGGTCATGGTCCTCTATTGCCCGCGGCGCGACGAGACCTACCGCGTGCCGGTGGTGCTGCCCGACGCGGAGCGGGCCGAGGAGATTCAACGGCAGATAGGCCAATTATTGGAATAAGGCACACGAAGGCGGCGGTTGCATTCAGCAACGGCCGGGACAGGCAGCTCCATGGATGGTGCGCGATGGCGGTTCGGCTTGCTGGTCTTTCTCGGCCTGTTCGCCTTGTGCGGGGCGAATTGCCAGAACTGGGTGCACCAGTTCCATCAGCCGGCGGTGCGCGTGCTGCCGCCCACGGCCACGCTGGAGCAGGTGATCGACGTGGTGAACCGCAACAGCGGCGCCATTTACGCCTTTTCGAGTACGGAGGCGTCGATTTCGAGCCCCGGCATGCCGACGCTCCGCGCGAATATCGCGTACCACCGTCCCCGGCGGTTCCGCCTCCGCGCGCAAACGGCCATGACCGGGGCGGAAGTGGACCTGGGCAGCAACGACGAGTTGTTCTGGTTCTGGGTGCGGCGGAGCGAGCCGCCGGCGGTGTACTTCTGCCGGCACGAGGAGTTCGCCGGCAGCCCGGCGCGGCACGCCATTCCCATCGACCCGAACTGGCTGATCGAGGCGTTGGGGGTGGTCGAGTTCGACCCCGCCCTGCCGCATCAGGGCCCGTATCCCCTGCCGGGCGACCGGTTCGAGGTTCGCACGGTGCGTGAGACGCCCGGAGGGCCGGTGACCAAGAGCACCATCATCGACGCGGTGCGCGGCTGGGTGGTCGAGCAGCATGTGTACGACGCCGGGGGCCGGCGGATCGCAACGGCCGTGGCCGAGCAGCATCGGCGCGACCCGCTCACCAACCTCGTCATGCCCCGCGCGGTGAGGATCGAAAGCCCTCAGGCGCAGTTCTCGATGCAGGTCAACCTGGGGAACGTACAGATCAACCGGCTGACCGGCAATCCGGCGGAACTGTGGTCGATGCCGCGTTATCCCGGGGCCGCCCTGGTCGATCTCGGCGCGCCGGCGGCACCGCGCGGCTCCGACTACCCGCAGGCCGGCGCGCCGGGCGCGATTTCGCGTTGAGATGCGGCCCGCCGTTGCTGTGTTGCAGCATGCGGCCGGCGCGTGATTCGGGGTATTCTTTCAGATTTCAGATTTCAGATTTCAGATTTCAGATTTCAGATTTCACGATCTTCCTCCGGAGGCGGGAAGATTTCGGGATGGGCCTCATGGAGCGATCGGGCCACGCGCTGTTGGAAGGCGACGGCTCTGCGGTTCTGCTGGTACGCCGCGCGCGATTTCGTGTTCAGATGCCGCTGGCCCTTGATGTCGCTGTCTTGCAGGCTGTCGGCCCAGGCGCGAATCTGCCGCGAGCAGCTTTCCGCCAGCGACTTAAGGCTCGGTATCTGCGGCGCCAGATGCGCGGCGTCGGGCGAACGGTCGATGAAATGGAGCATCGAGCGCACTTCGCCGGCCGATCCGCGCGCGATATAGAGGAAGGATAGTAGTTCCGCAGTCGAGCCGCGTTCGAAGCCCTCGGCGATATTGTTGGATACGGAAAGAGCGGCGCTGCGGATTTGGTCGCACAGGTCGCCCGGCTGCGCGAAAAAGCGATCGCGCGTGAGGGCGTGGATGCGCAGGGCCAAGTCCATGGCCGCCTTCCAGCATGGCAGGTCCTCGAAGCGTTCGTACTTCATCGCGATAGCCCTTTCGTTCGGTTTTGCGGTCGGATGTCAGATCTCAGATCTTACATCTCAAATTTCAGATTTCAAGCCGCTCCCATGGGGTTGCGACGCAACGCGCTGCAGTTTCTACGCCATTTCATATCCGCTGCGGCCGGCTGAGCCGGGCCGCTGCTCGGAGAGGAGGGCTTGCGGTAATCGCAATCCGTGGTATTATTATCATTAATGTCGGCGTGTGCCCGGCATTCGGCTGTTGCGGCCTGCCTTTCTTGGGGGGCGAGCACAGCACATGGGATGCGAGCGGTCTCCAACGCCCCCCTGAACCGCCTCGAGACGGAAGAGCCGATGCTGGTGGAACACCCGGTCGATGAACAAGACGTGCTGGAAATCGTGCGCGATCGCGGCGCCGATCGGGGGGGGCTGATCGCCGTACTGGCCGACATCCAGAGCCGCTGGGGCTACCTGCCCGAAGAGGCCCTGCGCACCGTGGGCCGGGCCACCGGCCGGCCGCTGGCCGACGTGTACGGCATTGCCACCTTCTACAGCGCGTTCAGCCTGAAGCCGCGCGGCAAGCACCTCATTTGTGCGTGCCTGGGCACGGCGTGCCACGTGCGCGGCGGGCCCGCCGTGGTCGAGGAGATCGAGCGTCAACTGGACATCCGGGCGGGGGAAACGACCCCCGATGGCATGTTCACCCTGGAAACGGTCAACTGCCTCGGCGCCTGCGCCCTGGGCCCGGTCGTGGTGGTCGACGGCCACTATTTTTCGAAGGTCCGCAAGCCGCAGGTCCGCAGGCTGCTGGACGACACGCTGGCGGGCCGGACGGGCGTGGAAGAGGGGACCGACCGCATACTGCCGGTCGAGGTGGCCTGCTCGCGCTGCAACCACAGCCTGATGGACCCGGCCCACCCGATCGAAGAACGCCCCTCGATCAGAGTGGCGGTGTGCCACGGCGACCAGTACGGTTGGCTGCGGCTTTCGTCGTGGTACGGCGGCGACGGCTGCTGCGCGGAGCCGGAAATCCCCGCCGGCCGCGTCACGCGTTTCGCCTGCCCGTTCTGCCATGAAGAACTGGCCGGCGGCTTCGACTGCCCCGAGTGCGACGCGCCGATGGCCACGATGCTCGTGCGCGGCGGCGGCGCGCTGCGCCTGTGTGCCCGCCGCGGCTGCACCAGCCGCCGGCTCGACTTCCCGTAAGAACCATCCGCTTCTCCTTGGCCCCCTCTTTTGCACAGCAGGCTCCAGGCCTCGGGAAAAGATGCGGCCGGAGAGCCCAATACCGACGAATCGCTCGCCCCCAGAAGGAAACCCCATGCCCCGGCTTTCCACGACCGGCCACCTGCGACGGCTACGAAAGCTTCTCCAAAGCGACCGGGATCCGCGCGAGTTGCATCTGACCACCTGCGCCGAGACGGCCTGCCGTGCCGGCGGCGCCATGACCATCGTGCAGGCCGTGCAGGCGTACCTGCTGAAGCATGGGCTGGTCGACCGGATTGGCGTGCATGCCACCGGTTGCCACGGCTTCTGCGAGATGGGCCCCACCCTGTTGGTCGAGCCGCAGCAGGCGTTCTATCCGCGCGTGAAGGCTGAGCACGTGCCCGAAATCATCGAGGCGGCCTTGGAGGGCCGGCACGTCGAGCACCTGCTCTACCGCGACCCGCAAAGCGGGCGAATCTGTTACCACCGCGACGAGATCCCCTTCTTCCAGCACCAGCAGCGTACGGTCCTGGGCCTCAGCCAGAAGATCGATGCGGAACGCATTCACGACTATATCCTCCACGGCGGCTATGCGGCCCTGGAAAAGGCGCTCGACGGCGGCGACCCGGCCTGGGTGGTCGAGGAGGTGAAGCGTTCGGGACTGCGCGGTCGGGGCGGCGGCGGGTTCCCCACCGGCCGGAAATGGGAGATGCTCGCCCGCCAGCCCGGCGACCGCGGCAAGTTCCTCGTGTGCAATGCCGACGAGGGCGACCCCGGCGCCTACATGGACCGCAGCATCCTCGAAGGCAATCCGAACAGCGTCCTCGAAGGGATGCTGCTGGGCGCCTACGCAACCGGCGCCACCGAAGGCATCGTCTACGTGCGCAGCGAATACCCGCTGGCCAGCCAACACCTCAGCGTCGCCCTGCGGCAGGCCCGCGAGTTCGGCCTGCTGGGCGAGGGCATCCTCGGGACCAACTTCAGCTTCGACGTGCAGATGATCCGCGGCGCCGGGGCATTCGTCTGCGGCGAGGAGACGGCCCTGATCCACTCGGTGGAAGGCCGGATGGGCGAGCCGCGCCAGCGGCCGCCGTTCCCCATCGAAAAGGGCATTGACGGCAAGCCCACCGCCATCAACAACGTCGAAACCTGGGCCAACATCCCCGTCATCATTCGCCAGGGGGCCGAGCGGTTCGCCGCCGTCGGCACCAAGAACAACTCCGGCACCAAGGTGTTCAGCCTCGTGGGCAAGATCAAGAACACCGGGCTGGTCGAGGTGCCGATGGGCATGACCATCGGACAGATCGTGCACGATATCGGCGGCGGGCCGGTGGGCAAGGCGAAGGTCAAGGCCGTGCAAACCGGCGGCCCTTCCGGCGGCTGCATCCCCGCAGGCCAGTTCCACCTGCCCATCGACTACGACACCCTCGCCGCGGCCGGCTCCATCATGGGCTCAGGCGGCATGATCGTCATGGACGAGGGCACGTGCATGGTCGATGTGGCGAAGTACTTCATGAACTTCCTCCGCGACGAGTCGTGCGGCAAGTGCTTCACCTGCCGCAAAGGGACGCAGCGGATGTACGAAATCCTCGACGACATCACCCGCGGCCGCGGCACGCCGGAACATATCGATCTGCTCGAGGAACTGGCCCTGGCCGTAAAGGATACGACCATGTGCGGCCTGGGGCAAACGGCGGCCAACCCGGTGCTCAGCACGCTGCGGCACTTCCGCGGCGAATACGAGCGGCACGTGTTCGACAAGCGCTGCGACGCGTTCCACTGCACCGACCTGGTGGGCGCGGCGTGCCAGGCGGCCTGCCCGCTCGAAACCGAGGCCTGGCGTTACGTGGCCCTGGTGGAGAAGGGCCGGTACGAGGACGCTTACCAGGTGATCCGCGAGGCGAACCCGCTGCCGTCCATTTGCGCCCGCGTGTGCGACCGCCAGTGCGAGCAGCACTGCCAGCTTGGCGCGATGGGCGCCGAACCGGTGGCCATCCGCGCCATCAAGCGGTTCGTGACCGACCGCGTGGACCCGGCGGTGTACCGGCTGGATGTGCCGGGCAAGGAGTGTAGCGCGGGCCCGGTGGCGATCGTGGGCGCCGGCCCGGCCGGCCTGACGGCCGCGCACGATCTGGCGCGGCTCGGGCACCAGGTAACCCTGTTCGACGCCGAGGCCGAGGCCGGCGGCATGTTGCTGGGCTGCATTCCGGCCTACCGGCTGCCGCGCGACGTGCTGCGCAAGGAAATCGAATCGCTGCTGACTGAGAATGTCACCTTCCGGGGTGGTACCGTGCTGGGTCGCGACATCACCATCGACGGCCTGTTCGAAGAAGGCTACCGCGCCGTGTTCCTGGCCATCGGCGCCGACAAGAGCTGGCGGCTCGACCTGCCCGGCGAGGAGCTGGCCGGCGTCTTCTCGTCGATGGAGTTCCTCAAGGCGTTCAACCTGCACGGCAAGGAACTGGCGGGCGGGAACGTAGGCATCATCGGGGGCGGGAACTCGGCCATCGACGCCGCGCGGGTGGCCATGCGGCAGAAGCACGTGCAAAGCGTCCGCCTGCTGTACCGCCGCACC
>PWXP01000451.1 GCA_003561895.1 Planctomycetaceae bacterium
CCAATGTTTGCAGAGAATCTGCAGCAGCTCCTTTGCCGTCTTTTGAGCTACCGCTGAGTAGGCTACCTAGCAAGCCCTCCACCACTAAGCCAGACCCTGGCACAACAGTATTCGCGATTGTACCCGCAATAGGGGCAGCCACTTCTTTGGCGACCTTGGTGGCTGCCTTCAGCAGGGGTTGGGCAACAGACTTGGCTACCTTCACTAAAGAGCCCAAGAACAGTGCCGAACTGACGGGTGGGATTTCTTGATAGGTGAAGGGAACTGTCTCGACAAGCTGACTATTCATAGCAGTGTTTGGGCTAAACGCCAGTGCAGCCGCATGGGAATGACGGCTAATGGATACTTCGACAATGTCAGAAATGGCTGGGCCAATTTTGTCTGCGGTACGAAAACTGAAAAGTTGAACAAATCGGTTTTTGGGATTGAATTGCTGGTTTGGAATCTCTATCGTCGTCCGCCCCAGGCTGCTGTCTGGTAGTGGCCCGATTAGGTCAGAGGTAAATTCAATTGGCTCTAAGGTAGGGAGTCCGTTGGATGCTTGGCCTCGGCCAGAGCCGATGCGATAGACATAAAACCGATTGACTCCCAGATCAACCTGAAATTGCTTATGGGTATCACTTTGTCCTTGAAGCTTCAAAATTGCTAAGGCCATTACCACCTCCTAACGGTTGGCAACGATTACTCAGCCGCAGGAAGTGATTGTTTCGACTGAGCGCCCTGGGGTACCTGGCCTGCCCCTAAGTCGAAGATCTGAGTAAAGTTGTCGAGTTTGAAATAGTCCGATTTAAATTGAATCTCAACAGAACCACCCATTTCTGCAGAAAGATCTGTGCTAGTCTTAGTTTCTGATGTGGCAATACTAATCTGGGTGGTCTTTTTTTGGGTGTTTGTATAACTGGCGCTCACGCCTCTCCACCCCCATTTCGTCTGGCCTTGGTGCTGATTTGAAGTTGTCTCTAGATCCACTTTTGCTCCATCATTATTAATAGTATTTTCGTGAGCGTCAATTTTGAATTTCACATTAGCTTTGATAGTTCCCTTCTCAATAACCAATCGAGAAACGCCCATCAGTAATGTTTCCCGAAGCAGTGTTCGCTGCTCCTTCGCCATGGCCATTTTAGTTTCAAGGATTTTTGATTTAATATCAGCACTATTAATATCAATTTGCTCCCCATTTTGGTCAATTAAACTAGGCCCATCAGAGGTCTGGTCTCCGCCTAACCGAAAACCTCCTTTGGCAGGAAACCCAAGTCGATAACTTGGATTATCTTTAACTAAGCGAGGCAATACTTCGGAATCGTCAATTTTACTGACAAAAGATGCCAAAGTTTGAGTAGCTTCCTTAAGTAATGCCTTGTAAGCCTCCATCTGCCGTTCATTGGCGTCTAAATTGGCATCAAAGACCCCAACTAATAAGTCCCGAACAAAGCCAGGAAAGTCAACCTTATTAACAAGGTTACTCATGATAGAAGCGGCATCTTGGTTGGCACTACCAATTCGCTGATTGACATGTCTCTCTTCGTCAATCAGATCCCCCGCACTAAACCCGGTTGCCAAGTTATTTTGCTGGGCAAGATGCTGATATTGCTCGTCCACCACATTTTTATACATCTGCATTTGCTCAGAACGAGGCAGACGATGAAACGACTGAGCCTGAGACAAAATATCGCGAGCATTATTCCGAGCTTGTTCTTTTAGTTCTTCGTGGGTAGCCATAGACCTAATTTCTCTAAGACGTTACTAGCGGTTCGATGCACAAATCTACAGAAATCTTTCAAAAACACCTTGGTTAATTGACGTTACCAATTGTCAAAATCGTCATTCCCAGCGTTATCAAACTCATCATCAAACTCGTCATTCCCCGCTCGACGACGACCATTGAATGCCGCTCCTCCTGTCTCAATCGAGGCTTGGGCAATAATCCAAGCTTCTGCAGAATCCAAAAAGCGATTGAAGTCCACGTCTTGCACTCGACCTTCGTTGAAGTTCGCAATCCAATGGAAAATTCTGTTGCCTTCGGTGGCGATTGTTTTAAGCAGTGCAGTGGGTACCATTACCCCAAGATCTTCTTTGGCGACCTGCTCAATAACGCTCCAAAGAGTTTTGCGACGACCACCAAACATGCTGATAATTTCTGGGCACTGAATAATCTTGAAAGCTTCTTGCAGGTGGGCATAATCTTCTGCGATCTGAATATGGGCCATCCCGGTCATGGTTTCTGTGAGGTTGTATTGCAAGTTTTTGGTGGACTGGTAAATCTGCGATCGCGACACGAAAGCATTTCCCATTTGTTTGCCTTCTGCTTTGCGGATATACTCAGCCACTTCCACCATTAATTTTTCCCACAAGCGAGGAAATGCTGTATTGGCTACCATGTTTGAGAGCAGTTTGCCATCACCTTTGTTGAGCCCCCGTTTGTAGAGCATGGCTCGTTCTTCGTAGGTAGCACGTTCGTTTCGGAGTTTATTGAAACGATAGAGGTTTGAAGCGGTTTCGCCACTAGGAATATCCAAGATGCCACCCGCCCAACGCAGGACAAGCGCATTGGTCACATCAAACACACGCATCAATTCGCCGAGGGTATAAATGTAATCCAATGCTCCCGCCGCTTTAATATTATTCGGGATCACACCACGGGCTGCTTCCAGGGTATCAAAGATTTCAACGGTAAAATCCCAGTCCGACTGCTTGCCCTGGCGCATTTGGTCGATGGGGTCTTCTTTGACCGTGCTGCGCTTTTGAGCTTCATGGAAAGCAAAGATAAAGTGCTGGTCGTATGCGCCTGCTAGAAATTTGTCTTCACTGATCTCAATCGGTTCTTGCACCAAAATATTAGTCATTGTCTGCCTAATTTCTGGCGTGAAGGCAGTTCTGGCAATGACGGTACGGGGCAGAATGGCTCTCTCTTGATCACCTTCAATAAATAGAGCCAGATAATAGGGAATGGTCTTTAAATCACGAATCGAGTCAAGGATGGCTTGAACGCTGGGCTTGGTTTGTCCTTCACGGATAGAAATTCCGAGATCGAACACCAGGGAGGGTAGGGATCTCCATGCCGGGTTTCTGAGGTTGATGTTGACATGGAGAACAGGGAGGACATGAGCTAAGAGATTGGACAGGAAGTAACGTTTGGGTCTGTCGCGAACATTGCGCATGATCGAGTTGAACAGTCCGTCGCTATCGGTTGCGCCTTGAACTCGATCGAGTTCAAGAGCCCGTTTGATCAACCAGACATAAATTTCGGGAGTTGATAACAGCAGCCGAGTGATGTCGTCAAGGCCGCTGGCATTAAGACGATGGGAGAGCGCTTCGATTCTCCCAGTGAGTGCATTGGCAGTAATGGTTTCGCGATCGCTCAGTTGAATGCCCAAATCGGTCTTGGTATCTTCGATCGCCTGGATGGCGTACCTGTCGATCCGAACCCGAGGTTTATCAATTCGCAATACTTGGTCAGCACCCTGTAGGGCAGACCCATTCATGATGGTATCGAATGTAAAGACCATGATGTTCCTTCTCTACCGATTAAGGGGCGGTTGGGGTTGCTGAGGCTGCCACACTTGTTACAGATTCAGGTGGCGGGGGCGGGGCAGTCTGGGGTTGTAAGATGCGATTACTGTCGTCGAGTCCAAATAGTTGCTTTAGCGATTTTTTCAGTTCCTTCTGGGGCAGACCTGTATCAATATCAGCACTTGGGCTGTCTACTAACGGCTCTGAATCGTCAGGTACTTTCGGATCCTTAGGCTCTTCTGAAGCGGGTTCTAACCCAAAAAGCTGCTGGAGCGCTTGCCGATTACGCTCATAGAGCTTGCTTGCCTCGCCTACCTGTTGCTGTGCCATTTTGACCGCCTCCTCAGCTTCTGTTTTTGCTTGCTCAACTGCATTGACCACAAATCTTGTATTGAGAATTTGCTTTTTGGTAGTTTCTACTGCGCTACTGATGTTGCTATTGGTGATCAACTCATCAGCTATGTTGTCTACATTTGAATAGGCGGGAGTTTCGGCGAATGCACTCAGAATTTCCTCAGCATATTTTCTGATATTGTCAACTTCAGCAAGCTTTGCTGCACGTTCTTGATCAGGCAAACTCGACAAAGAGAGTTGCTCAAATTCATTGACATACTTTTCCAGATTTTTTAATAACTGATCTGTCTTATTCGCAGCATCTACCGCATTGCTCACTTGTGCCTTCGCTTCTTTTAATTTTTTAGGAACTGATTCTGCAAGCTCCGTCGCTTTCCTGGCCGCTACAGAGCCAGGAGAAAGCGATACAGCCTCTGTAGCCGCTTTCTGAACTTGTTTTATTAAGCTATCCAAAGCCGAGTCCTTTTCTACTTCCTCAACCAAGCCGCGCAGCCTAGAAATTTCAAGATGCGCTGAGGAAAGAGTGTTTTTTACCTCAAAAACTTTCAGCTTCAACTCACTGTCAGCAATGCGAAATCTTGCTTCTTCTAATTGAGTAATTAGGTCTGCTTTGGTTGCCCCCGTATTCAAAGCTGTAATTTCAGCAATAATTGCTTCGTGGTTACTTCTTAGTTGAGCATATTTCTCCTGTTGTTTTTCCAAATCTTCCTTTAAGCTCATCACTTTTCTTTCAAGTGCAGGAGCTTGATTGCTTTCTAAGGTGGAATTCATATCATATTTTATTTCTTCCAATGATAAGGCTTGACTATAAATCTTAAAATCTGCAATGGACCATCTAAAAAATCTACCATCATCATTATTCTTGATTCCCAGATTACATGCGCCAATTCTGAAATCTTGATTGATTACGCTCAATGGTGGATTTTGAGTAGGATGATTTATTGAAATCTTGCCTTCGGAGCCTATAGGTGACACCAATACACCGTCTACATAGACTGCATAATCATAGACTGCATCATAGACTGCATCATCAAAGACTGCATCATCATCAAAGACTGCATCATCTTGCCTCTTGGCCACAAAGCCAAGATGTACCCATTGATTATATTTCTTGTATAAGGGGTTATTGTTTGGAAGTAAATCATGGTTATATAAAACGGCCCTTAAGCTGAATCCCTGAGAGGGCGGCACTTTATGAATTGAGATTTTGAAATTTTCCTCTTTAGAATTCCTATCGAAGAAGGAAAAGATAGGAACATCAGGTATATAGGAATAAAATGGACCAGATGGCGGGTACTTAAAGTAACCTGTTATTGTAAAGCCTTTGGAAAAATTAATGTCAATTCCTGGAATATCTATATAAGTTCTACCCTTGTTGTCAATTGTTAGGCAATGTCCAAATAAGCTATCTTCGCTCAAAAGCTCGTTAAGATTACTTTTGTCGCTATGTATTTGGCCTTGTATATTATTGTCAACCAAATTTTTTATTTTATTTTCAGTCAGTTTATTGAACTTGAAATGAACCTTGAGGCTGTTGCTGAAATCGCTGCGCATAGGTTGCACTCTTAAACTGTATAACTAGCAAACGATGACTGTGCACTTATAAGAGGTCTTTAAAATTAGAGCTTGATACACATTCAAAGCCTCTTTATCCTGTGCTCTAAAAGATGTAATG
The DNA here is from genome assembly GCA_003561895.1 of Planctomycetaceae bacterium. Lineage (GTDB taxonomy): Bacteria > Planctomycetota > Planctomycetia > Pirellulales > Thermoguttaceae > PWXP01. The sequence continues at coordinate 5,540 of PWXP01000451.1, forward strand.
CATCACTTAAATTCAATTTTCCAAACCCTGCTCTACGATGCTTAAACTCTAAACTTACTTTATCAGAAGAATGCTTCAACACATACTTCACCTGGTTATCCAATAACGGCTTTTCTAGTATCAATGAAAATGCTTTCAACAAGGCTACTGCTCCCGCCACAAACGGTGATGCATGGGAGGTGCCGGTTGAGAAAGCGTAATCATTCTCCAAATAGGTGCTGTAAATATTCGTGCCGGGGGCGACCAAATCCACTTGCTTGCCATAGGTAGAAAAATGGGCGACTTTTCCAGCTTCATCTACCGCCCCTACCGTGATGACATGGGCCAGCGCCCCTGGATAATAAAGCTGTTCCTGCCCATCATTTCCCGAGGCCGCTACAACAGTTACCCCCTTCTCCTTGGCGTAGTTCACTACCTCCTCATGGGGCAACCCGCCTCCCGTATGCTTAATTCCCAGGCTCATGTTGATCACATCTGCTCCCTGGTCGATCGCCCACTTAATGCCGTCATTAATGTTGTCTACCAGGCCAGCGCCGACCCGCTTGCCGCCCCGTTCCATCGCTCCCAACACCCGCACCGGCAAAATCTTGCATTTAGGTACCACCCCCACTGGCATGTTGATGCCCTTCGCCGCAATAATTCCAGCCACATGGGTACCGTGACCAACCTCGTCATCAGGTACATCGTCGTAGCCGAGGTAATCACCCACAAACTGATCGGCACCATCGATGATGTTCACAAAGTCGTACCCTGGCAGCAGCACATCCTGCAGTTCTGGGTGGCTCAGGGTAACGCCAGTGTCCAGCACCGCCACGGTAATGCTGGGATCGCCCTGGGTGTAGCGATGAGCTTCGTTTAAATAAATAGCGCGACGAGAACGTTCATCCGTCGTCACGCTCATCTGCCTGGGCATTAAATGGGGTAGATCAGCTTGAGCAATCTCTATTGGCTGCACCTCTTCTACGATGGGCAACTCAGCTAACTCCTGCAACAGGCGGTTAGGAATCGACCGATTCTGCTGTAAAATCACCCGAAAAATTCGGTTCAGACCGCTGGTTACCTCAGTCCTATCCCAGATTTTGCTGGCAGGTTTGTATTCATGGGTGACCCAAACGGGTAAATCATAAGCCGCAAAGAGAGCATCAATACTAGGATGGAGTTGAGAAGTCGCCAGTTTTGGATCGTCGAGAAAATCCTGCCATGGTGGTGCTGGGGCAGTGGCGACTCTTGGCCGAAGTTTTATCTTGAGATGTGGCTTCATAACGCAGAGCTAGCTTACTGCAAGCTTTTGAGGGGGTTAAGACGCTATCAGGCCAAGAAAGTCTACGGATAACCCCCTTCCTCGCTAACAAGGCTTTGGGGTAAACCTCTTTTCTTTCCCTGATATAGAATCGCCTCCGAATTGCAGGAGGCTTAACCTGAATGACTTATACCAAAGCTGACTTTTGGAAAACATCGAAGTTTGTAACCTTAAGGGGGAAACTTTGTGTCCCTTGTGACCTGTCAGTCGATAGTATGTTCATTTCCGTCGTTGAGTACTAGTTGAGAAGTTCAGGGAAGTTTGCGATCGCAACCAGAAACTTTTATACATTTCTTAATACTCCTCCTGCACTCCGGTCTGGCAAGGGTTCCAGAGCAATCGCTACTTTAGAAACCTGTCTTAACCTGCATATCTTGATGAAGCGGTACGTAAAAACCCTTAACTTGGCCGAAACAGGCAAGGTTGCATTCAGTCCATAAGCGTATGCACTTCTGATTTATGGCATCTACCCCTCAATCGCGTCCTCGACAAAGAAAAGTTGTTGTCCTGACTCAATCAGGGTTTCAGAAGCTTCAGGCCGCCCAAGCCCAGTCCGACATTTGGGACAACTACATGAAAACCTGCACGTTAGAAGCTTTAAGCGAGCAGACTGGGTTATCTACCCATACCCTGAGCAAAGTCCACGCCAGGCGTTCGGGGGTAGATCTGCGGACGTTGGTACGCTACTTCAGTGCCTTTGGTCTACCGCTAGAACAGGGGGACTACAGATCAGCCGAGAAGGTAGACACAAAAGATCGCCCCAAGCCGAATACGCCCTTGAGTGAAGGGCCTGCCTTACCATCTCCAACATTTACTCCTGCTGTCAGTTGGGGCACAGCCCCTGACGTTGCGAAGTTCTATGGTCGGGTCGATGAACTGGCGACCTTACAAGCCTGGATTTTAGAGCAGCGATGCCGCCTGATTATCCTGTCAGGCATGGGTGGCATCGGCAAAACCTGGCTGTCTGCTAAGCTTACGGAGCAATTACAGTCAGCCTTTAAGTTCGTTCTTTGGCGCAGCTTGCGACCCATCTCGAAAGCACACTCCCCTTTGCCTTTTGATGAGCTGCTTGATGATTTACTGAGAAATTTAGACCCCCAATCAGGTCTGTCTGGTGCGGAGGACATTCGTACCAAGATTTTGTGGCTGATCGGTTGTCTGCAAAAAACGCCCTGTCTAATCGTCTTGGATAATGTTGAGTCGATCCTGAAACAGGCTAGCTCAGGGGACTCTGCTGACGGGAATATTTCAATCGGGTATCAGGCGGGCTATGAAGCCTATTGCGAACTGTTTCGGCTCATCGGGCAGGGGCGACACCAGAGTTGTTTGATGTTGACCAGCCGTCAAGTACCGCAGAAGCTTTCGCCGTTTTCAGGGGAAAACCGGCAGGTTCGGCTGTTTTCTGTCGGTGGGCTGAGAACTCCAGACATCCAACAAATTTTTGCCGCTAAAGGTTGTTTTCAAGGAAATGCTGATGAGTGGCATCACCTGGTTGATTACTATGGTGGCAATCCTTTCGTTCTAGAAACTGCTGCAACCACCATTCAGCAATTTTTTGGCGGCAGCATTCCTGAGTTTCTGACCTATAAATCTCTCCTGCTTGACGACATCCGTGAGCTTATGGATCAGCAGTTTGGGTTGCTTTCAGAGTCAGAAAAGGCCGTGGTAGGTGCTCTTGCCCATCAAAAGATGCCCTGTTCGTTATCAACACTGCGATCGCACCTTCCCGCCTCGATAACCAACACCCATATGTTAGGCATCTTAAAATCTCTCAAGGCGCGATCGCTCCTGGCCAAGGCACCGACCAACCCTACCATGACCTCCTTCCCAGCCAACTACGTCAGGGATTACATTAGCCAGAATTTTGGGTGATAACGAGTGCTTAGCCAAAATTCTGAGCTTACCAGGTTTCAGTTCGAGGGCTGAATTATTCAGCCGTACCTGTAAGTTCCACATCTTCGTATAAAGAGTCGATCGCAACTCTCAGATCCACAGTCTCTAGCGCTAGCTGATCTCCTTCACCAAACGGATGCAGCACCCATAGTCCCGCTTCATTCTTACGAAATACCTCGACTTGTTGCTGAATTTGGCTGACTAAGACATACTCTTGCAATGTCTCCAAACAGCGATAATGTTCAAACTTTTTTCCTC
>PWXP01000248.1 GCA_003561895.1 Planctomycetaceae bacterium
CGCCGCCGGCGCGTCCGCCGCCAATCATCAAACCGCCGTCGAACCTGCTCCAGGGTCGAAACACTCCTCTTGGTACGCATTCGCTGTCCTCCGTAAGAGATTGCATTGACAGCATTCAGCAATACCGGCTACCGCAAGCCCAATTCATGCACGCTTGCCGGAAGGACACCAGCGCTCCCGTGGAAGCCGACGTGCTGCTGCTGATCGAGGTGGCCGACACGACGTGGAACGCGATCGGCGGCCGCGCCTTGACCTCAGCGGGCCGTTGGCCCAATACTGGAAGGAGCGGCGGACATATCGGGCACCCCTCTTTTTAGGATCGAGCGACCATGCGAATCGTGGTTACCGTAATCATCGCATTTCTACTTGGCATTGGAGCGGGTATCGGAACGGCGAGCTTTCGGCTGCGGAGTTCCGCCTGGGATGGCGACCCCGCCACGCGAGGGGGTCTTCGCCGCGCCATAGACGATCCAACTCGGCCGGGCGGAAAGGCCCAGTTCAGCGAACTGGAGTTCGACTTCGGCGCCATGGACCTCACCGCCGAAGGCAGCCACAGCTTCACTGTGACCAACGTAGGCGAGGGCCCCCTGGAGATCGAAGCCGGTGAAACCTCCTGCGGATGCGCCGTGAGCGAAATCGAACGCACGGAACTCCCCCCCGGCGCGTCGACCGAGGTGATTATTGTGTGGCACGCCGATGGAAGAGTGGGCCCCTACCGGCACACGGCCACCGTGCTCACCAGCGACCCTGAGCAGTCGCGGGTGACACTGACCGTATCGGGCCGGATCACACAGACCGTGCGGATGGTGCCTCGGGAACTGGTGTTCAGCCAGGTTGCCGTCGGCGAGCCGGCCAGCGGCGAGGTGCAACTCTTCTGCAACCTCGAGGAGCCGCTGGAGGTGCTAAGCTGGGAGTTTTCGGAAGAAGAGAAAGCCCCGTTCTTCGAGGTGAACGTCGAACCGCTCTCCGAGGAAGAGCTTGCCACCGACCCGGAGGCCCAAAGTGGCGCCCGAGTGGCCGTGACCCTTAAACCGGGCTTGCCTCAGGGAGCGTTTCGGCAGACAATCCGCCTGAAAACCAACCTCGACGAAACGCCCGAGGTGTCCATCCCGGTTCGCGGGAACTTGGCCGGCGACATTTCCATCGTCGCGATCGGCTCCGGATGGATGGCCGAGCACAACATGCTGTCGCTCGGCACGGTCGATGCCGCCGAGGGCACGCGCCGCCAATTGCTACTGGTGGTGCGCGGGCGGTATCGCGATGAGGTGGTGTTCGAGCCGCTCGAAGTGTTTCCCAGTTGGCTGCAGGTGACCGTGGGCGAAACTGCACCGATCGGCGGCGGCATGGTGAACCAGACGCCGGTTTCGATTGCCATTCCGGAAGGCGCCCCTCCGGCGGCCCACCTCGGGTCGGAACAAGGACGCATGGGAGAAGTGCGACTGACGACCAATCACCCCAAGACCCCCGAGTTGCGAATCCGCCTGCGTTTCGCCGTCGAGGGCCAGTAATTGGGAACTCAAGGATGACGAAACACCCCCGCTCGAAGCCCTGGTTGCTCCCGGGCTCCCTGCTACTGGCGGCGGCCCTGCCGCTGGTGGTCGGATGCCCACAAGGCGAGTTGCCGCTCCCCGCGCCGGAAGCGGAATCTTCCGAAGCCGCTCCGCCGCCGGTTGCCGTCCTGGAGCCCGAGCAGCCGGTAGTCCCCGAAGAGTCGCCCGGTAAGATCGTACCGCCGGAGCCACCGTACGCAACCGAGGCGCCTGCGCAGCCGGTGGCCGAACCGGCGGCGGCCGATCGGCCGGCACCCCCAACCGCCATCGAGGAGCCGCCGCTGGGCGAGAATCCGCTGCGCGCCGAGCAGCGGCCGCGAAAGGGCAAGAAGGGCGGCGACTTCGATCCGATTGCCGTCCACGGCCCGATCTTCGTCGACTGGACCCGGCCGGCGCTGGCGGTGGTGATTACCGGCCGCCAGGACGGCTACCTGGAGCCGTGCGGCTGTGCCGGCCTCGACCGCATGAAGGGCGGCATGAGCCGGCGCCACTCGCTGTTCCGCCAGCTTCGCCACGAGCGCGGCTGGCCCACCGTGGGCCTCGACGTGGGCGGCATCGCGCGCGACTACGGCAAGCAGGCCGAACTGAAGTTCCACGTGGTGGTCGACAGCATGCGCACCATGCAATACGACGCCGTAACCCACGGCGCCGCCGACCTCCGCCTCCCCACCGCCGAACTGGTGGCCGTGACGGCCGGCGCGGGCGACCAGCCGAGCATGTTCCTCTCGGCCAACGTGGGCCTTTTCGGATTCGACGCCGGACTGACGGCCACGCACCGGATCATCGAAAAAGCCGGGGTGAAACTGGGCGTGACCGGCGTGCTGGGCGCCGAGTCTCAGCAAGGAATTCATAATCCGGAAATCGAGTTGGCCGAGGCGGAAGCGGCCATCGAAAAGGTCTTGCCCGACCTCCAGCAAGCCGACTTCCACGTCCTGCTCGCCCATGCCACCATGGCCGAGACGAAGGCCCTCGCGCGGAAGTTTCCCGTCTTCGACATCGTGGTCACCGCCGGCGGCGCGGCCGAGCCGCCGGTCGAGCCGCGCCGCGTCGAAGGCACCGACACGCTGTTGATCGAGGTGGGCGAAAAGGGTATGGATGCGGTCGTGCTCGGCCTCTACAACGGCGCGGAGGCCCGGTGGCGATACCAACGCGTGCCGCTCGACGCCCGCTTCCCCCAATCGCCCGAAATGCACATGCTGCTCACGGCGTACCAGCACCAGGTGGCGTCGCTGGGATTTTCGGGCCTGGGCATCCGGCCGGCGCCCCAGCCGCTGCGGGAAACGCACGGCGAATACGTCGGCTCGCAGAGTTGCGAAAGCTGCCACGAGCCAGCCTACCTCCAATGGCGCCGAACGCCCCACGCCCGAGCCTTTCAGACACTGCTCGACCAGGACCCGCCGCGCCAATTCGATCCCGAGTGCATAAGCTGCCACGTGGTCGGCTGGCATCCGACGCAGTACTTCCCCTACGAGGGAGGATACATGAGCCTGGAGGAAACGCCGCACTTGACCGACGTGGGCTGCGAATCGTGCCACGGGCCGGGAGGCAACCACAACCGGGCCGAACTGCGCGGCAGCGACGGGGAGAAGGAGCGCTACCGGAAGCTGATGGTCGTCACCAAGGAACAGTCGCGCGACGGCCAATGCGCCACCTGCCACGACCTGGACAACAGCCCCGACTTCGACTTCGACACCTACTGGCCCCAGGTCGAACACTACGAGTATTGAACGGCTATGGCCCATTCTCAGCCGGGCAACGTGAGCAGCAATGGGCTGGCGCAGGGGCTGACCCTCCCCCCGGAAGCGTGCATTGCCGCTCGAGGCAGTCGCCCCCGCGTGGTAAACTGATATGGTCCATGTGTTTTGCTGTCCCGACGCTCACGACCCAGGAGAACCCCATGAATCGAATCCATCGTTGTTCAACACGCCACCTGGTGGGCCTCATTGTATTAGGACTGGGGGTTTCGGCCTCCGATGCGGCTTTCGGCCAGCGCTGGATCAGCGGCATCCCGTGGCAGGAGCCGCCGGTCGTCGAGCCGGGCGACGACCGCGGCCCGCCGTCGGACGCCATCGTGCTGTTCGACGGCGAGAACCTCGACGCCTGGGACGGGGGCGACCAGTGGGAACTGCGCGACGGCTACGCCGTCGCCCGAAACCGCGACATCCGCACCAAGCAGCATTTCGGCGACGTGCAGCTTCACGTCGAGTTCGCCAGCCCCAGCGAAGTGCGGGGCCGTGGCCAGGGTCGCGGCAACAGCGGCGTATTCCTCATGGACCGCTACGAGGTGCAGATCCTCGACTCCTGGGAGAACGAAATCTATTTCGAGGGCCAGGCCGCGTCGATCTACAACCAGGCCCCGCCGCTGGTCAACGCCAGCCGCCCGCCCGGCGAGTGGCAGACGCTCGATATCATCTTCATCGCGCCGCGGTTCGACGACGACGGCCAGTTGCAATCGCCCGCCTACGTCACCGTGCTGCACAACGGTGTGCTGGTACAGAACCACTGGGAAGTGCAAGGCGTAACGCACTTCAACCGCCCGCCCGACTACCGCGCGCACGGCAACGGGCCCATCCGCCTCCAGCACCACGGCGACCCGGTGAAGTTCCGCAACATCTGGGTGCGCGAGGTAGGGCGAACGCCGGGGGTCGAGGAAGAGGAGACTGAGGGCGAGGCGGAAGAGGGTTGACCGCTCCGAAAGGTTCAGCCATGCGCTCACCGATCCTCTTTGCCGTTGCGTGGACAATCCCTCGCGGCGCTCGGCGGCTGCGGCGCCGCGTACGACCCCAAGGGCACGCCGACGACGCGGCGAGGGTCTTGGAGCCGTCGCCCGGGAAACCACCCGACGACGTTCCGGCTGCGGTTACGTGAAAGTAAGCGTTTTTTTCGCAACTACCCGGAAAATCGCGAAGGGCCGAATGGCGGTTTGACCCTCCTCTCGCTACGTGCTAGAGTTGGCGGGTGGTATGTCGACCGTCTGTTTGACATCCCCCGGGCTTTGCGTTAGGCTCAATGCTATGCTGGCAGTAGGGCTGCCGGCGCCCACGTCCTTTACGACCCCCAACGAAGAGGAGAGGAAGATGAAAGCAATGGCAGTATTGTCGACCGCGTTGTTGCTGGTCGCCCCAAGCTACGCCGGCGAGGCTCAAGAGGTGAACGCCCGTATGGAGGACGACCGCATCGTCGTCGAAGTCGATGGGGAGCAGTTCACCGCGTACCTGTTCGGCGAGGAGCACAAGTATCCGTTCTTCTACCCGGTCGTCGGGCCCGCCTCGGGTAAATCGGTGACGGCCTGGGATCAGGACCCCTATCCGCACCACAGTTCGCTGTACCTCAGCCTCGACCGCGTACGCAGTGAAAACGTCGATCACGGCAACTACTGGCAACCCCGGCACCGGCTGGAAACCGGCCAGGTGTTTTCGCGGAATCCGCGAATCGTGGAACAAGAAGACGGCCGGGTGGTGCTGCAAGACGAAACCGAGTGGATCGTGCCGGCCACGGAAAGCCACCAGTTGAGCGACCGGCGCACGGTGACCATCTGGGCGCCGTCGCCCACCGTCCGCGTCATGGATTTCACCTTCGAGCTGACCGCGATGAAAGACCTCCTGGTGCGGCAGACCGGCCACTCGTTCTTCAGCGCCCGCATGCGCCCGGAAATCGCCGTCGGCTGCGAACGGCGCGGCGGCAAGTGGGCGGAGATGGGGACGGGAACCATCGTCGATTCCGAAGGTAACCGCGACGAGGCGGGCACCCGGGCACAAGCCGCCGACTGGTGCGCCTACTACGGCGAACTCGAAGGGGTGACCGAAGGCTTGGCCATCATCCAACATTCCGGCAACCCGATGTATCCGGCCAAGTGGTTCAACCGCAATTATGGCTTCATGTCGCCCACCCCCTTCGCGTTCGACGGCAACGTGCCCATCGAAGCCGACGAAACCCTGACGTTCCGCTACCGGGTGGTGGTGTTCACCGGCGACCACGAAACGGCCGACATCGCCGGGTGGCGCGAGGATTTCGAGGACAATCCGGAATCCGACGCCGCGCAGGCCGCCAACGCCCCATACAACGACGAGTCGCAAGCGGCGCAGACGGAATTGCACCTTCCCGGCCGGCACTTCGTCACCTATCTCGCGGCGGACGAGACCGCCGGCGTGGAGCTGAAACACGACGAGGAAGAGAGCCACATCGAAGTGCATGTCCGCGGCGAGCATTTCACCACCTACCACTACGGTGAGGACGTTCGGACGCCCTTCCTCTGGCCCGTGCTGGCCGAAGGCGGCGTGGGCGTCACGCGCAACCATCCCATGGGCGAAGACGACCCCGCCAGCGCCGACCATCCCCACCACCGATCCCTGTACTTGGTGTACGGCGACGTGAACGGCTACGACTTCTGGCACCGGCACCCCATCAAGACCGCCGATCTGGAAACAGGCGAAGGCGACGGCTATGCCTGGATTCGCGCCCGCAACCATTGGACAACTCCCGAGGGCGAGGTCTTGGTCGACGAGATCCAGGAACTCCGATTCCACGACACCCCGGCGTCGGGCCGGCTGATCGACTTCATCAGCACCCTGCGGGCGCCCCACGGCGACATGGTCTTCGGCGACGATAAGGAGGGGCTGCTGGCCTTTCGCATCCGCCCGGAAATCGAGGGCCGCCGGGCGGGCGTGCTCACCAACGCCCGCGGCGAACAGGGCGAGCGGAACGTCTACGGAACCCCGGCTCCCTGGATGGATTACTCCGGGCCCATCGACGGCTACGGCCATCGCGGCATCGCCGTGTTCGACCACCCCGACAACTTCCGCGAAGGCTACTGGCACGTCCGCGATTATGGCTTGGCGGCCATCAATCCGTTCGGCCGCCGGCAGGTGGGCGGATTGGAAGACGGCAGCTACACCCTGGCCGAGGGCGAATCGCTGACGCTGCGGTATCGCGTCTACGTCCACTCCGGCGACGTGGAAGAGGCCGACGTGGCCGGACAATACGCCCAATTCGCCGAGTAAGCGTTCCCGTAACCGTTCACGGCCTTGTCTTTTTTGCTTGGCCGGCAGCGAACCATGCGGCGCCCCAGCTACCACGACGAAGATCGAACCTACCAGGCCGATACGTGCCGGCCGGTCGTCGAAGCCGTGGCGGCCGGGCACCTTCGGCAGGAGACGCTGGTGCACGGCCACTACCCCGGCCGGCCGCTGCCGCGCGACGCGCTGCCCGGGGTGAAAATGGTTGGCGTCTGGGACGCCGCCGCCGACCAAACCTGGGGGCTCGACTGGCACCAGAACGAGGGCATCGAACTGACGTTCCTCGAAAGCGGGCGGCTCGACTTCGGCGTCGAGGCCGAGGCGTTTTCGTTGCACGCCGGCGACCTGACCGTCACCCGGCCGTGGCAGGCGCACCGCGTAGGCGACCCCCACGTCGCAGCCAGCCGGCTGCACTTCCTGATCCTCGACGTGAAGGTCCGCCGGCCGCACCAGCCGTGGCATTGGCCCGCTTGGCTCATCCTGGCCAAGCCCGACCGCGACGAGCTGACCGATTGCCTGCGCCAGAACGAGAAGCCGGTGTGGCCGGCGACGCCGGAGGTTGCGCACTGCTTTCGGAAAATCGGCCAGGCCGTCGAGAGCGACGACCGCGGCAGTAGCGTTTCGCGGCTGGCCGTGTTCCTCAACGAGTTGTTCCTGCAACTGCTCGACATGTTCCGGTCGCGGCCCGTTCCGCTGGACCGGTCGCTCACCAGCAGCCAGCGGACGGTGCAGCTTTTCTGGCAGTCGATTCGGCGCAGCGCGGAGCAGTTGGCCGCGGAATGGACCGTCGAGCGGATGGCCAGGCAATGCCGGCTGGGCGTGACGCGATTCACCCATTGCACCAAGGAACTAGTCAATATGGCGCCCGCGCAGTACCTGACCCACTGCCGGATGAAGGCTGCGGAGGACATGCTCGCCGATCGGCCCGAACTGAACGTCACCCAAGTAGCGCTGGCCTGCGGTTTCGGTTCCGGGCAGTATTTTTCCAACCTGTTTCGAGCCTCGCACGGAACCAGCCCGCGGAGGTATCGGGAGAGAATGTTGGGGCGAGCGTAACCGTTCTCAGGGGACCGTACCTGTGCGGCCGGTTTGCGGCAGAGGTCAGGCGGGCGCATAGCGATCGACGGGGATTTCCATGGTTCGCTGCGTCGGCGTGGCGCCTCGGCCGATCTCGGCAACGCGCCGCAGGATGGAGGCGTCGAAATAGCGCGCGCCACACTTGTCGCAAACTCCGACGGGTACCTGTTCCAGGATCACAAATGTGCCCTTGTACCGCAACGCCTCGCGATCGACCTGGCGCTCACGTACGGTTCCATCGCAGTGTTCGCAAGTAAAGTCGTACATGTCGGATACCTCATTCGATTGCATAAACCGTAATGACCAACAATTGATCATGTTCAACAAAGCGAACCACTACCCCGACGGGTGTCTTGTCGTCGGTCGCGTTGCCAATCACGACATAGCGCGTTCCGCGAGGGTCCCTGGTCAACACGCGATCGATCGCGCCACTGAGAATGGCCGACTCCACATCCAGTACATCCAGGTTATCCTCGTGCATCTCACTGTATGCGTGTTCGGTCAAAATGTACCGTTGCTGAAGGATCGCGTCGCGAATCCGTTGGAGTTCGCGGCCAGCCATGAATAGGCCTCTTTCCCAAAAGAGCTATGCCCCCCCTCCCAACGGGAAGCGTGGCGCTGCAAATCCGCTCCTTCGAATTATCGCTTCATTATACCGTCCACCACTCTGTTCTGTCAATCCTTGCGGGCGGCATGGCGGACATCGAGCCAGGCGTCGACGTGGCTATCCTGACCATCCTCGGCAACCGCACGCCCGATCGGCCGTGTTGGAGTTCGCGCTTCAGCGTGCCAAGCGTGGATGGGCGGAACCGGGGCGCGCTGAAGCGTGAACTCCAAAATGTGTAACCTTTTTCACTGAAGGAAATCGCAAGACGCCCCCGCCGCCCGATGGCAAAATGGGGCTATCCATATTGGAACCCCGGCAACGGGCAGTTCTTTCCCGTGGAAGCATGTAGCCCGAATGAGGGGCTGCACGAGTTCGGGCTGTGCGATATAGCCCATTTGTCGCCATCGCGTAACCCTGCAGGGCCACCTTCCCGCGATTGTAATTTTCTTCAGTGAAAGAATTTACAACACCAATTGGTTGCGGATTGATTAGGGTAAAGGGTATGTGGGACCGTGGGCCCAGCATAGGGCCGCCGCGCACAAGGGCACACTCTTCGTCAACCGTACGCGGAGATCGACTCATGATCAGGCAATGTCTTTTCTTCTTGCTCGGGCTCGTTTTTCTGGGGTTGGGCCCGACGTCAGCGCAAGCAATCGTCATCACGCCCAACAGCGTTACCACCAGTGCTCGTTCCGGGTGGGGCGGTGGGAACCCCA
>PWXP01000390.1 GCA_003561895.1 Planctomycetaceae bacterium
TCGCAAAACCCACATCAAACAAAGAAAGAGCATTTCTGTCATTATCAACTAGGCAGACTGCGTAAGCTACGTTAAATTTTCTCCTCGTGGAACAGGAATTACCGTTTGCGGTACTAGCGCCCGGTTCTCGTTTCAAGCCAGGCAAACCGGGGCTAGCGCCCTGCGGCTGATTTCCGACCCGTGAACGCTTACCAATCCGCAACGGTCGTGCCATGTTCTGATTCTCACCCACTCCCGGCCGAATCCTGGAACACGAATCTCTAATTCCGGTCTGGCCCCCATTCCCTATTCGGCTTAACGGAGCGCTGGCTGCCATGGAAACGTCCGGTTGAACAGGCGGCGGGTATCGCGGGTGATGCGGTCGAAGTCGGCCCGCAGGGCGTCGGGGCCGGCGTCGTGGAGCAGGTGGGCCAGCTTGCTCAAGTCGGTCGGGTCGCTCGGCAGCCGGTGGCGTTGGGTGGCGTTCATCAGCGAAAGCCGCCCTTCGACGGTGCGCAGCCAGCGGTAAGCCTCCTCGAGGGTGCGCGAATCGGCGTCGGGCAGCAGCCCCGCCTCGCGCAGCCGGCCGAGGGCGTCGAGCGTGTTGGGGGTGCGGATTTCGGGCAGCTTCCGCCCATGCGCAAGCTGGAGCAGTTGCACGAGGAACTCGACGTCGACCATGCCGCCGGGGCCGCGCTTCAGGTCGTGCTCGCCGGCGGTCTCCTCCAAGCGGCCGCGCATCCGGCGCACCTCGTCGGCATCGGCGCGAGTCCAGCGCCGATCGAAGGCGGCACGGCCCACCGCCCGCATCGCCGCCTTCGCCGCGCGCTCGGAACCGTACACTACCCGCGCCTTGCACAAGGCCTGCCGCTCCCACAATTGCCCGTGGCCCTCGGCGAAGTATCGGGCGAACTCGTCGAGCGAGTTGGCCAGCGCGCCGCTGCGGCCGGTGGGGCGCAGCCGGGCGTCGATTTCGTACAGCCGGCCGTACGCGCTCATCCGGCTGGTGGTGCGGATGATCCGCTGCCCCAACTCGCTGAAGAAGTGCTGGTTGCTGGTGGCGGTGGCGGGCGGGGCGCCGGTATGCCCTTCGGCCTCGAAGAGGAACACCAGGTCGAGGTCGCTGTGGTAGTTCATCTCCCGGCCGCCGAACTTGCCCATGGCCAAAATGATCCACTCGCAGGGCTTCCCTTTGCGGCGGCCTTCGCCAACCAGCGGGGGGCCGAACTTCGCCACCAGCCGGGCGTATTCCCGCTGGGCAATTTGTTCGAGGCACACCTCGGCAATGCACGAGAGCGCGGCTGTGGTGGCGCGCACGTCCTCCTTGCCCAGCAGTTCCCGCACGCCCACGCGGAGTTGCTGGTCGTTCTTGAAGGCGTGCAGGATGGGGTCCAGGTCTTCGGCCCCGCGGCACAACTCCCGGAGCGTTGTCTCGAGGAACTCGCGATGGGGCAGCTTGTCCAGCACAAGGCTGTCCATGAGGCCGTCGATCATGCCCGGGCTGCTGGTGAGGATATTGCACAGGTAGGGGCTGTAGGCGCACAGCTTCACGTACAGTTTCAGGCTGGGCTCGTTGAAGCTGAACAGTTCCCACAGGACCCCCTTGCCGCCCAGCGACGCGCTGACGTTGTCGAGGTTGACCAGGGTCGAGTCGGGGTCGGGCGTGGCGGCGACGGCGCGCAGCAGGGGTGGGGCGATGGCCGCCAGGAAATGCCGGCAACGCCGCGTCGAGAGGAAGCTGCTCCGCTCCTCGGCCAGCGACGTTAGGGTGCGGTGCGCCTGCTTCACGTCGCGGAAACGGTAGCGGCCGAGCACTTCGGCGATGCGCTGCTCGCCGGGGTCGGGATCGAGCACGAGGTCGACCTCGGCTTCGGTTCGGGCGTCGTCGCGGAAGGCGTCGTGGAGCAGGTGGTTGAGGATGCGGCGGTTGAGCCGGGTGCGCTCGGCGAAGTCGGCCTCGAACTGCTCCAGGGCCACCCCGTGGTCGTTGTCGCGGTAGCCCAGGCGCAGGGCCAGCTTGTGGAGTTCGTCGGGCCGGGTGGGCAGCACGTGTGTTTGCAGGTCGAACATGACTTGCAGCAAGTGCTCGATGCGCCGCAGAAAGCGGTAGTTGCCCGCGAGAATCGACCGCTCCAGGTCGCTGAGGCAGCCCACCCGGGCAAGCTGCTCGATGGCGTCGAGCGTGTTGCCGGTGCGAACGTCGGGCAGGTCGGCGCCGTTGAGGAGCTGGAGGAACTGGATGACGAACTCGATGTCGCGAATGCCGCCGCGTCCGGTTTTTACGTCGCGGGTGTTGCGGCCGGGCCGCTGCGACTGCCGCTCGATGCGGCGCTTCAGCGCCTTGATTCCGCTGATGTCGGCCCGGCTGAGATAGCGGCGGTACACCCAGGGGGCGAGGCGGTCGAGGAACTCGCGGGCGAAGTCGAGGCTTCCGGCCACGGGGCGGGCCTTGATGTATGCCTGGCGTTCCCAGGTCCGGCCGCGGAGGTCGTAGTAGCGCAGCGCCTGAGCCCGGCTGGGGCATACCTTCCCCCGCGCCCCTTCCGGCCGCAGGCGCAGGTCGACCCGCCACGCCACACCCAGGTCGGTGGTTTCGGTCATCAGTTGGGTGATTTCGCGGGCGAGCGCGTCGAAGAACTCGGCGTTGCTCACCGAGCGGTGGCCGTCGGTCCATCCGTCTTCATCGTAGAGGAAGATCAAGTCGATGTCGCTGGAGTAGTTCAGTTCCAGTCCCCCCAGCTTTCCCATGCCCAGCACGGTGAATCGGGCGGGGCGGCCGTCGGGGCCCAGGGGCGTGCCGCACCGGCGGCCGAGTGTGCGGCCGGCCGCACGCAGCACGCCTTCGAGCAGGGCGTCGGCGAGGTACGAGATTTGCGCCGTCACGGTGCGGAGCGGCTGTCGGCGCACGATGTCGCCGTAGGCAATGCGCATCATTTCGCGGCGTTTGAACCGTCGCAGGGCGCGCAGGACGGCCTCCTCCGACTCCAGCGCCTCGACCTCGGCAACCAACTCGCCCGCCAGGGTTTCCCGGGCAATCGGCCGCCCCTCGGTGAGCCGGAGCAGGTCGAAGATTTCCGGGTCGCTCACGAGCAAGTCGCTGAAGTGCTGGCTGGTCGAGAGGATTTGCACGAGGACGGGCAGTGTGCCCGGGTCGCGGTCGAACAGGGTACCCAGCGCCAACGGGTTCCGCGCGGCGGCGACGAACCGGTCGAGGTTGTTCAGCGCCATGTTCGCGTCGGCGCATCGCGGCAGGCACGGTTCGAGTTGCCGGGCGATTTCCGCCAGCAAGTCGAGCGTGACGCCGGCGTCGGCCATGTGGACCAGCGCGGCGTGGGCGTGCTTCGTATCGACCGCGCCCAGCGACCGCAGCCACGGTTCGGCCGCGGCCGGATCGTCCAGGTAGGTTTTCAGCAGTGCCGCGTCAATCATGATCGTCGGACGGTCAGAATGATACCATCTTGATCCCTTTCCGGCTGTCACCGCGCCGGCTACCGGTACCCCTTACCCTGCCGCGGTCCGCGTGTCGGCGGGCAGGTAAACATAGTACAGCGAAAGGTCCACGGCCACCATCAGCAGGTTTAGCGCGTACAGCACAATCACCCAGTCGTAGGCGAACAGCAGTTTATGGGCGATCCCGCTCGTGTAGCCCAGGCAGACAATCGTCATGAACAACGGGCTCTTGCCCCGCACGACCCCGGTGTGCAACGTTTTTGCGATGGAAACGGGCCAGCTTACCCCAAAGCAAACCAGCATCAGTGCCTCAAAAAAGCTCATGTCGTCTTCCCCGAATCCGATCGGTGCACCCGCGGCATGGCTGCCGAGGTACCGCAGGCTACCAAGGGACGGCCGGGATGTCAAGGGAGCGAGCGGCGGGAGGGCAGCCCGGCGGAGTAGCGAGGTTTTTCCCGCCCACGGCGGCTGCGCGCTCCTACTGGCCACACCACCGTTGGATTGCTATACTTGGGCGGAAGGTGGCCGCGCAAGTTTCATTCCAGTCACGTCCGATGAATATTGACCGAATTCTCACCGTCATGGCGGAGCACGGCGTCGAGTTCCTGCTGATCGGCGGGGTCAACTTCTTGCTCCGGCACCAGCCCGTACTCACCTTCGACGTCGATCTGTGGATCGAGGACACCGAGGCAAACCGGGGTCGGTGCGAGGGCGCGCTCGGAGCGCTCGAAGCGGCGTGGGGCCCCCAGGAACACCAGTGGCGACCCGTTGGCAAGCTACCGCCCGGATGGCTTGCCGGGCAGGCTGTATTCTGCCTGACCTCCCCCCATGGAGCCATCGACATCTTCCGCTCGGTCCGCGGTTTGGACGACTGGCGCGAGGCTCGCCGCCGGGCGGTGCTCGTGCTCACCGGCGGCGGGGTGGCCGTATGGGCACTTAGCGATGAGGACATGCTGGCGTGCCAAACGGCACTTCCGCCGGAACAGCGGAAGCAGCAGCGGACCGAAGCACTGCGGCGAGCCATTGACGAGCGGAGGGCGGGAAATGGATGATTCCGAACTGCATCGCCGGGAGCAGGCCAAGCGCGAAGCCGCGTGGGACCCGGCCGAACGGTGGCGCGTCGTCCAACAGACCATCACCTGGGCCGAGCAGCAGGCCACCGCCCGCCGCAACACCCCGGCGGAGTGCAAGCGATTGGAACGGCAGAAGCTTGCGAGCCTGCCGGAGTGACCATTCACCGAACCCCGCTCCATTCGCGGCTCGCCCTGTTGGAGTTCACGCTTTAGCGTGCGAATCCAGCATGTGTGATATCCGGCACGCTAAAGCGTGAACTCCAACAACGGTACCAGTTCGGCACGATGGGGCGGCGAATGTTGACCTGCCGGAAGGGGGCGCCGGCGCGCGCGGCACGTAGCGGCCTACTGCGAGGCGAACCAGGCCCGCCAGCGGCGCACGCGCTCGGTGGTGGCGGGCGGGCTGCCGTCGGAAGAAAGCGAGTGGTCTTCGCCGACCGTCTTCGGCAGCGCGTCCAGCGCGGCGCGCATCACGCTCACCCGATCGTCGAGCAGCCGGATTAAGAAGGGCGTGAAGGTGGGGTTGGCCAACTCGCCGATCGTCTCGGCCACGCGGCGGCGGACCGCGGCATCGCGGCTGTATGCAAGCCGCTCCAGCGCAGCCACGCCGCGGGGATCGTCGAGCCGTACCAGGGCGGTGGCCACCTCCAATTGGAGCGACTCGCTGCCGGTGCGCATCAACTCGATCAGGGCATCGGCGTCGTCAAGCTGCCCGCTCGCTCCCAAGGCCGCAACGGCCGCGGCCACCACCGGCTCGCTCTCGTCTTCGAGGGCCGGCCGAAGTACGGGGACGTGTTTCGGGTGGGGGTGCGCGGCCAGGTGCAGGCAGCCGCGCCGGCGGACTTCGGCCGCCGGATGCCCCACCGCCGCGTAGGCAAGCCGGTGCGCCGCCTCGCCGCCGTCGCCGGCCACGGCCGAAAGCGCGCTCTGGAACACTAGCGGATCGGGCTCGGGCGTCACCAGCCGGCACAGCCGTTCGGCGGCCAGCCGGCCCAGGGGCCCCTTCCCGCTCAACGCATCCAACTCGGCCGCCGCCCGGCGCCGTTGCTGGACATCGTCGCTTTCCAGACGCGCCAGCAGGGCGAATGCCGGGTGCACCTCGGGCAGCAGGTTGTGATAAACGGCCTCCGGCACCGGACGCTGCCGGTCGAGGGCCAGTACCTCGAGCACCTCGAGGCCGCGCGGCCCCAACTCGGCGAGCGCTGTCAGATCCTCCTCGGCCAGCAATTGCTCGACGCGTTGCAGCTCCTCCGACGACGCCTCCCCTTCCCCGCGTTCGGGGCCCTCCTCGGCCGGGGCCGCCTCGGCAGGCCCAAACTCCTCGTGAAACGCCTCGGTGAGCCGGCGCAGTTCGGGTCGGCGCCGGTCGGCCGGGGCGTCGGCGGGAAACGAGGCGGCCGGCAGCCAATGGTCGGCAAGCCGGCTTGCCGCCGTTGTGCGGCACAGGTAGCTCTCCTTGCCCAACGCCTCGAGCAGGATCGGTCCGGAGTGTTCCAGGGGCCATTGGCTCACCGCCGCCAGCAGTTCCCGGTGCACCTCGGTACTTGAATCATCGAGCAGGGCGTGGGCGACCGCGGCGGCCTCGGGGCCGGGAAAGCGGGCCAGGGCCTGCGCCACTTCGGCACGAACGCGCCACGATTCGTCGCCGGCCGCTTCGAACACGGCCTCCCGCGCCTCCGCCTCGGCGAGGGCCGCCACCGCCGCCTGACGCAGGCGCGGGGCATGGTGGCTGAGCAGTTCGCGCAGGGCGGCGGTCGCCTCGGCGTCGCCGAGCGTTCCCAAGCCGCGAACCGCAGCGGTCTTCACACGGAAGTCGTGATCGCGCAGCGCTGCGCCGAGCAGCCGGTGCGCTTCGGGGTGCGGCCGGGCGGCAACCGCCTCGACCGCTGCCGTGCGCAACCGCACGTTGCCCGAGGGGCGCAGGTCGACCAGGGCGTCGGGCAGCGGCGCCGAGGGGTCGTTCGCCCACACCCGCAACGCCTCCAGGCGGACCTCCGAGGCGCTGCTGCGCAGGGCGGCCAGGAAGCGGGGGTCGTCGTCGGGGCCCTGGCACCGTCCCAGCGCGGCAATCAGCTCGGCGTGCAGTTCCGGCAGATAGACGCGGCGCCCGTCGCGCGTGGCAGACTCCTCGTATTGGTCCAACAGTTCGCTCAGGAACCGTTTCGAGGCATCGCACGGCAGGCTGCCCAGCGCCTCCACCGCGGCACACCGCATAGCCAGCGGGAGCTTCGGCGCCGCGGCGGCGTCGAATAACTGCTCGGCCCCGGAGGCATCGCCCCGGCGCGCCAGCGCCACCGCCGCGTTGGTTGCCACGACCGGATCGGCATCGTCGAGGGCGTGGTGGAAGGCGGGTTGTTGATCGGCGGGCCGGGCGAGCAGCTCGTCGAGATCAGGGTAGCGCCACCGCGCCTTGGGAATCCGCAGCAAGCCGCCGTCGTCGTTGGAGTCGGCAATGGCGCGAATCCAGACACTGCGCCGCCGCCCGTCGTCGCCCTCTTCGCTGCCTCGCGCAAGCACGGCCCAGTCGGCCTTTGGGATCGCACCTGGGCGGGCGGGCCGATCGGCCGGATCGGCCATGGGGGCACCGTCGTCGAGCGCCGCGGGGGCGCCCCGGCTTTCGGTCAAAGGCAGCGGGTGGGGGGGGTACGGCCCCGTCGCCAGCCGGCCGCAGGCGGCAACAAGGCACGCGCACGCGGCACAAATGAGGGGCGGCGCAAGGCGGAATTCAGAACGCAGGAAACGGTTCGTCACCGCAGGCAAGTCCTTTTGCCGTGGGGTACATAATTGCGTGAAACAGGCTTCCATTCTATCGTTTCCGCCGGCAGGCTGGCAGCCTATGCCACGTTTCACTCCCGGTAGTTTATTATGTTCGCCGGCTTACCGCTCCGCCTGTGCGGTTTCCGGGCGGCGTGCCGGCGCCAAGCCGGCCAGCGAGGCGCGGAGCGACTCGACCAGTTGGTCATCGCCCAATCTGCCGTCGTCCAACAACGCCAACAGTTCCTCCACTTCGGTTCGCACGGCGTCGAAGGCCTGTTGCTCCCCGGTCCCGACCACCGCGCCAATGCCGCCCACGCGTTCTTCGTCATCGCCTATCAGACCATGCTGAACGGCCACGAGCCGCGCCTTGACCCTGCGGCGGGAGAAGGCGTGGGGTTTGTCGTCGAAGGACTCGGTATCGGCGCGAATGGCGTCGGCGGCGAGCCGCCCCAGCGCCGCAACGACCTGCGCGACGTTCAGCCCGCCGGCCGCGGCATAGTTCAACTGCCCCAATGCGCCGGCCGCGTGGCAGCGGACCAGCATCTCGAGCTGGTCGTCGGCCACCAGCGCGGCCAGCAACCGCGCTACGGCGGCGTTTTCGCCTACGGAGCCGAGCAATCCGAGTGCCCGGGCAGCCTGGGCCCGCATCCAGGCGTGCCCTTCCGCGGAGCGCGCCCGAGCCCCCGGCGAATTGGCCAACCGGATCATCGATCGCTGAATTGCCGCAGTGCTCTCGGGGGTCCGTTGCCCGAACTGCGCGTGGCGGACAACGCCCACCAGGGCGGCAACCTTGACCGGGTCGATCTGCCGGTCGTCTTCGAGGGTCTTCAGCAGAACGGGCAAGGCGGCGGGTAGGGGCGTGGGCGCGTCGCCAGCACGAACCGGTTCCTCCTCGTTCAGTTCACCGATCATGAGCATGGCATTGACCCGGGCCGCCGGATGCACGTTCGCCAACGCCATCCTGCCCAGGTAATCGATCACAATCCCTTGCAAACGGCTGTGTGGCGGACCGGACCGGGCCATCTGGAGGTTGTTGCGAAGTTCCCGGCGCAGCGGGGGAAGCGAGGCGAGATTCTCCGGCTGCGTCCACCGAGGAAGGAAATACTGCCGGTAGTAGGCCTCGAACAACTTCTCCTCCTCCTCCCCCTCGAACTTCCGGTTCCGCAACGTGCTCATCACGTTGTTCCGCTCGCGCCGCAGGTGTTCGTTGACCGACACGGTCAAGTACGGCTTCTTGCCAATGTTCGGTCGGAGGGGGGCGGGACTTTCTGCAGGCGGCGTCGGCTCCGCGCCCTCGTCGGCCGGCTCGGCGGGTGCGTCGGGCTCCTCGGCCGGCAGGTCCGGTTCGTCGGCAAGCAGATCGGGGGCGTCGGCCGCTTCCCCGGCCACAGCATCGGGCACCGTCTGGGCCCATGCAGGAGGACAGGCGACACTGCCGACCAAAAGCAACAGCGCCGAAAGGGAAACAGCCAAGCTGGACAACAGGGAGTTGCGGAGCGTCATCGTTCGTAACCCTTTGTGGGGGCACAGGGCTAGGATCTCGGGTACAAATGCCTTGCCGCCCCTGCAGCAGGGCATGTTCCCACCGCCAACGATGGTACCCAGCGCCGGCGCAGCGGCCATAAGACTATTGGTAGCGTAACCACGACCCGGGTGGGCTGTCAAGCCGATTCACCCTCTTCGAAGCCGAA
>PWXP01000472.1 GCA_003561895.1 Planctomycetaceae bacterium
GAGGTGGGCCTGCCGCCGGGCGTGGCCGTGGCCGTCGGCGCGTTCGACGCCCACATGGGCGCCGTCGGCGCCGGCATCAAGCCGAACACCCTGGTGAAGATCATCGGCACGAGCACGTGCGACATGATGGTCGCCCCCATGGAGGACTCCCTGCCCGACATCCCCGGCCTGTGCGGCATCGTGCCCGGCTCGATCATTCCGGGCATGTACGGGCTGGAGGCGGGGCAGTCGGCCGTCGGCGACATTTTCCATTGGTTCGTCAAGTACCTGACCCCGGCCCAGTACACCGCCAAAGGCGACCCGCACGCCAACCTCACCCGCGCGGCCGAGCAACTCCGCCCCGGCGAGAGCGGCCTGCTGGCCCTCGACTGGAACAACGGCAATCGGACGATCCTGGTCGACCCGTTGCTCACCGGTCTGCTGGTCGGGCAGACGCTGCACACCTCGGCGCCGGAGGTGTATCGGGCGCTGGTCGAGGCGACGGCGTTCGGGGCGCTGACGATCATCGGGCGGTTCGAGGAGTACGGCGTGCGCGTGAGGGAGGTGGTCAACTGCGGCGGCATTGCCGAGAAGAACCCCTTCGTCATGCAGATTTACGCCGACGTGTGCAACCGGCCGATGAAGATCGCCCGCTCCGCCCAGACGTGCGCCTTGGGCGCCGCGGTGTTCGGAGCGGTGGTCGGCGACGCGTACAAGACGGTTCAGCAGGCCCAACGCAAGATGACGGGCGTGAAAGACCTCGTCTACCGGCCCAAGAGGGCTGCCGCGAAGGTATACGCTGAACTGTACGGACTATACCGGCAGTTGCACGACGGGCTGGGTACGCCCGGCCACGGCCAAGACCTGCACCGCGTGATGAAGGACCTCATCGCCCTGCGCGACCGGGTCCGCCGGGGGGCGCGCTGATGCTCGACGCCCTGCGCGAGGAAGTGTGCACGGCGAACCGCCAACTGGCGCGGTCCGGCCTGGCGACGCTCACTTGGGGCAACACCAGCGGCATCGACCGGGAGCAGGGGCTGGTGGTCATCAAGCCGAGCGGGATTCCTTACGAACAGCTCGAGGCGGGGCACATGGTGATCGTCGACCTCGACGGCAAGGTCGCCGGCGGCGAGCTGCGCCCCTCGACCGACACGGCCACGCACCTGGCGCTGTACCGCGCGTTCGGGCAGATCGGCGGCGTTACCCATACGCACAGCCGCTGCGCCACGATATTCGCGCAGGCCCGGCGCGAAATCCCCTGCCTGGGCACCACGCACGCCGACCA
Organism: Planctomycetaceae bacterium; assembly: GCA_003561895.1. Classification (GTDB taxonomy): domain Bacteria; phylum Planctomycetota; class Planctomycetia; order Pirellulales; family Thermoguttaceae; genus PWXP01. Next base: position 1,265 of record PWXP01000472.1, read on the forward strand.
CTTCCACGGGCCCGTGCCCGTTGCCCGGCCGCTCGCCGAAGTCGAGACGGCCGACTATGAAGCCAACACGGGCCGGGTCATTCTCGAGCGATTCACCAACGTGGACCCTCTGGCGATGCCGGCGGTGTTGGTGGCCGGGCACGGACCGTTCACCTGGGGGCGCGACGCCGCCGAATCGGTCCAAAACGCCGTCGCCTTGGAAGCGGTGGCCGAGATGGCGATCGGCACCCGGCTGCTCGACCCCGACGCCCCCGAACTGGAACCTTACCTACTGGAAAAGCACTACCGGCGCAAGCACGGCCCGGCCGCCTACTACGGACAGGCCTGACCGCCGGGGATTGGTCCATTTTTCGGCCAACAGGCGCTGTTTTCGGCGAAAAACGATGACCCCAAAATGGACCTGTCCCCTTACCGGCCCGCGAATGGCTCGGTTGGAGTTCACGCTTTAGCGTGCGAACTGAGGACGTGCGATCCCGAGCACGCTAAAGCGTGAACTCCAACAGTACCCCCCAAGCCCGTTATTACACCCTCCCCGCAAAGCAAGCATCAGGAGCATGTGTCGATGGAACTGAACACACTGGAGGCATGGTTCGTTACCGGCAGCCAGGCCCTTTATGGCGAGGAAGCGCTGCGAAAGGTCGCCGAGAACAGCGCGCGGGTGGTCGACGGCCTGAACGCCTCGTCCCGCTTGCCGGTGCGCGTGGTGTGGAAGCCGGTGGTCATCGGTCCCGAGTCGATTCTCGACGTGTGCCGGCAGGCCGACGCCGCGCCGAACTGCATCGGGCTGATCTGTTGGATGCACACGTTCTCGCCGGCCAAGATGTGGATTGCCGGACTGAACGCCTTGCAGAAGCCCCTGCTGCACCTGCACACACAGTTCCATCGCGACCTGCCGTGGTCGTCGATCGACATGGACTTCATGAACCTGAACCAGTCGGCCCACGGCGGCCGCGAGTTCGGCTTCATCTGCTCGCGGATGGGCAAGGCCCGGAAGGTGGTCGTCGGCCATTGGCAAGAGGACGACGTGCAGGATCGGATGGCCGCGTGGCTGCGGGCGGCGGCCGGCTTGCACGAGCTGCGGAGCCTGAAGGTCGCGCGCCTCGGCGACAACATGCGGCAGGTGGCCGTCACCGAAGGCGACAAGGTCGAGGCGCAAATGCGCTTCGGCGTCGAGGTGAACGGCTACGGCGTGGGCGAGCTGGCCGGCCACGTCGACAATGTACCGGAACCGGCCATCGACCGCCTGCTCGACGAATACGACCGGCAGTACGCCATGGCGCCCGAACTGCAACCCGGCGGGCCAGGCCGCGAGGCGCTGCGTTACGGCGCCCGGGCGGAGTTGGGGTTGCGGGCGTTCCTCGACGGTGGCGGGTTCCGCGCGTTCACCGATACGTTCGAAGACCTGGCGGGGCTCGAGCAGTTGCCCGGCATCGCCGTGCAGCGGCTCATGGCCGACGGCTACGGATTCGGGGCCGAGGGCGATTGGAAGACGGCCGCCCTGGTGCGCGTGCTGAAGGTGATGGCCGCCGGGCTGCCCGGCGGCACGTCGTTCATGGAAGACTACACCTACCATCTGGGCGCCCGGGACCCGAAGGTGCTCGGGGCGCACATGCTGGAAATCTGCCCCTCGCTGGCCGGCGGGCAGGCGTCGTGCATCGTCGAGCCGTTGTCGATCGGCGGCAAGGCCGACCCGGTGCGGCTGGTCTTCACCGCGCCGCCGGGGCCGGCGGTGAACGTGGCGATGATCGACCTAGGGCCGCGCTTCCGCCTGCTGCTCAACGAGGTCGACGCCGTCGAGCCGGACGAACCCCTGCCGAAGCTCCCGGTGGCCCGGGCGGTCTGGGCCCCCCGCCCCGATCTGAAGACCGCCGCCGCCGCGTGGATTTACGCCGGCGGACCGCATCACACCGTCTTCAGCCAGGCGCTGGGCAGCGAGCCGATCGAGGACTTCGCGGAAATGGCCGGCGTCGAGTGCGTGGTGATCGACCGGCACACGCGCGTTCGAGACATCAAGAACGAGCTTCGCTGGAACCACCGTTCCTACGGAGCCATGTAAGAAAAGTCATGCCGAACACGCCTCGGGTAGCACTGCTGGTGGAGACCTCGCGCGGCTATGGGCGGGGCATCCTCCAGGGCATTATCCGATACGCCCGGCTGCACGGCCCCTGGTCGTTCTACATCACGCCGGGCGACTTCGAGCAGGCGCTGCCCGCCATGAAACAGTGGGGCGGCACCGGCATCATCGCCCGGATTGAAACGCCCGAAATTGCCCGGGCGATCCGTGCCACGGGCCTGCCGGTGGTTTGCCTCGACTACTCGGCGGACCAGGCGGCGATGACCGAGACACCCTGGGAGATCAGCGAGGTCCATCCCGACCCGGTCGCCTCGGTCAACCTGGCCATAGAGCATCTCGTCGGGCGCGCGTTCAAGCGCCTGGCCTTCGTCGGCATTCCCGGCCGCATCTGGTCGGAACAGCGGCAGACGGCGTTCGCCCAGCGGGTGAAACAACAACATCGCTCGAGCTTTATCTACAAGCCGCCCAGGGCGAAGCGCGACCGCCGGTGGGACCGGGAACAGGAAATCCTCGGCCAGTGGCTAAAGGACCTTCCCAAGCCGGTCGGGCTGGTCGCCTGCAACGACGACCGGGGCCGGCAGGTGCTCGAAGCCGCCATGGCCAACGGCGTGCAGATACCCGACGAGGTGGCCGTGGTGGGCATCGACAACGACGAGGTCCTGTGCGAATTGAGCACGCCCCCCTTGTCGAGCGTCATGCTGAATACGGATAAGGGTGGGTATCAAATCGCCGAACTGCTCGATGGTTTGATGTCGGGCCGGGTGCGGGGGTCGCGGCAGTTGACTGTCGAGCCGCTCTGGGTCATTACGCGGCGGTCGACCAACGCGCTGGGTATCGACGACCGCGAGGTCGCCGCGGCGCTGCGGTTCATCCGCGAGAACCGCGGCCGGCCCTTTGGTGTCGAGGATATTTTGCAAGAGATCCCCATCTCGCGACGTTCCCTCGAACTGCGTTTTCAGAAGACGCTCCGCCGCTCCGTGCGCCAGGAAATGCAGAACGCTCACCTCGAATGGGCCAGGCAACTGTTGGCCGAAACCGACATGGCCCTGCAGAACGTCGCCCAGAAGAGCGGCTTCTCGACGGCCAGCTACCTCGGCCAGGTATTCCGTAAACGTTACGGCATAACTCCGTCGGAGTACCGCAAGCGGATTGCCCAAAGCTGAACCGCCGATCTTTGGAGTGCGGCGATTTATCGCCGCTTTGGCTTTCTTTTATTTTTTCTTGGCGTGCGGCGGCTCGACGCCACTTTGGCTTTCTTTTTTTCAGTGCGGGCCTTATGGAACCCCCGCACGTCTACAGTACGCCCCCCATGCGGGCCCCTGCCGGCCCCCACCCGCTTGCGGCGCTGGAGGCCGGCGGCCGAGGTGGTTGCGCAAAAGTGCGTTTATTTTGCGCACGATTGACTTGTCACGCTCGCAGCGAGGTACTAAACTCGATATGTCAAGCTGGCGCTTCCATCACCCCCATCCCCCAAGAGACCTTGCCATGATGAACCGACCGCACCCCTTCCGTACTCTTGTAGCATCGTTCGTTTTGCCGGCCCTGGGCGCATGCTGCGTGCTGATTGCCGCCGCAGCCCGAGCCGAACCGGCCAACCTGGCGCCCAACGCCGATTTCGAGCAGGCGTCGAACGACTCGCCCGATGGCTGGGCGCCGCGAACCTGGGACGGCGACGGCGATTTCACTTACCCCGAGGACGGACGCGATGGCGGCCGGGCCGTGGGCATCGCCTCCAGAGAAGGCGGCGACCTGAGTTGGACGGCCCAGGTGCCCGTCGAGCCGAACAGCTTATACCGGCTGTCCGGCTGGATCCGCACCGAAAACCTCGAACCCGGCACCGGGCGCGGCGCCCTCTTGAACGTCCACGAGCTGCGTCCCGCGGCCACGCCCGCCCTGACCGGCTCGAACGACTGGACCCGAGTGGAAACCCTGGTGCGCACCGGCGGGCAGGAGACCATTACCGTCAATTGCCTGTTTGGCGGCTGGGGCGAGTCGACCGGCAAGGCGTGGTTCGACGATATCGTGCTCGAGCCGATCGACCTGACAGAGCTGAAGCCCGAGGTCACCCTACACACCGATAAGACCGGCGAGCCGATCAACCCGTTCATCTACGGCCAGTTCATCGAGCACCTGGGCCGGTGCATTTACGGCGGCATCTGGGCCGAAATGCTCGAGGACCGCAAGTTCTACTTCCCCGTCACGCCCGACTACCGACCGTACCGGGCACTCGAGGACAGCCCTTTCCCGGTCGTCGGCGCCTCGCCCTGGGAAATTCTCGGCCCGGACGACTCGGTCACCATGGTGGGCGAGGACTCGTTTGTAGGCGATCACACGCCGCGGGTGGCGGCCGGCAGCGGCATCCGGCAGCGCGACCTGGGGGTGGTCAGCGGTAAGGAGTATGAAGGCTACGTGTGGCTCCGCGCACCGGAACAAGCCGCCACAGCGACGGTGACCCTGGTATGGACCGAAGGCGATGCCGGCCGGCAGAGCGTGGCCATCGAGAACGTCGGCCCCGAATACCGCAAGCATCCGCTCCGGTTCACCGCCGGCGCGAGCACCGATGAGGCCATGCTGGAAATCGGCATTGAAGGCGCGCCCGTGCTGGTGGGCACCGCGTCGCTCATGCCGGCCGACAACGTCGACGGGCTGCGGGCCGATACGCTTGAATTGCTCAAGCAGCTTGGCGCGACGATGTACCGGTGGCCGGGCGGCAACTTCGTAAGCGGCTACGACTGGCGGGACGGCATTGGCGACCGCGACCGCCGGCCCCCGCGCCGCAATCCCGCCTGGACCGGCGTGGAGCACAACGACTTCGGCATGGACGAGTTCCTCGCCTTCTGCCGCCGGGTCGGGGCCGAGCCGGTCATTACGGTGAACACGGGCTTCGGCGACCACTACTCCGCCCGCCAGCAGGTCGAGTACGCCAACGGCTCCACCGATACGATCGGCGGCCGCTGGCGCGCGGAAAACGGAAACCCGGAACCCTACGGCACCAAGTACTGGTGCGTGGGCAATGAGATGTGGGGCGATTGGCAGCTCGGCTTCATGCAACTTCGCCACTACACGCTGAAGCACAACCTGGTGGCCCGGGCCATGTGGGAGGCCGACCCGGAGTTGGAACTGGTCGGCAGCGGCGCGCTGGGGCGCATCAACCGCCGGTTCGATCCGAACGAGGAGCGGGGCTGGACGCGCGGCATGCTCGAGCAGTGCGCCGACAAAATGGATTACATTGCCGAGCACTTCTACCGCGGCCGCCGGGCCGACGACGTGCCGGGCCACGTGGCGCAGATGGTCGAGGCCGTACGCGAGAAGGCCGAAGGGCATCGCAAACTCCAGGCCGAACTGGGCCTGCTGCCCGACCGCATGATGCCCATCGCCATGACCGAGTGGAACTACTGGCACCATCCTTACGTATACGGCGAGTTGGGCTGCGTGTACGACCTGGCCGACGCCCTGGGCATCGCCGCCGGCCTGCACGAGTACTTCCGCCACAGCGACATCATGCAAATGGCCCACTACGCGCAGACGGTCAACGTGATCGGCTGCATCAAGACCACCAAGACCGAGGCGTTCTTCGCCACCACGGGCCTGCCGCTGATGCTCTACCGGCGCGAGTTCGGCTCCATTCCCGTCGAACTGACCGGCAACCACGCGATGCTCGGGCTCGACGTGGCCGCCGCCTGGACCGACGGCCGCGCCGCCCTGACCGTCGCTGTGGTAAACCCGATGTCGGAGCCGCAAACCGTGGCCCTGGCCGTCGAGGGCGCCGAGCTTGCGGGCGAGGGCACCGTCTGGACCATCGCCGGCGACGACCCGAGGCTTTACAATGAGGTTGGCGAGCCGCGCGTGCAGATTGCCGAGGAGGCGCTGAAGTTCGACGGGCAAATTGACGTAGCGCCCTATAGCATTACCTTGGTGAAGCTGAGGAAGGCCGGCGCGACATGCTCGCCCGGCCGTGCAAAACAATGAACCACCGCAGCGCGAGGTGTGGGATAGGCTTCCAGCGTGTCGATTTCCGCTCACAGGCTGGAAGCCTCTCCTAGGCAATTTGCACCGCCCTTATACTCGCCGCGGCCTAAAACTGCGCTTTCCGTAGGATGGGCTTTAGCCCGTCAAGGCGAAGACGGACAAGAATGTCCATCCTACAAAAGCGCAATAACGGCACGCGGCGAGTATAGCGCCGCTTTTGCGTTAGCGGTTTTCCAACTCACCCCACTTGGCCCGCGGGGGCCAACGGCTCGGTAATGTGGCGGCGGAGGCGTTCGAACTCGTCGTGGTTGGCGAAGTGGACGACCAGCTTGCCGCGGCCCTTGGCGTTGTGCGTGAGGGTCACTTTCATGCCGAGGGCCGCTTTCAGTTCCTGCTCGAGCGCCCGTACGTGCTCGCTCCGCGCCGGTTGGGGGCGGGAGGCGTTGCCATCGCGGTCGATCACACCCAGCGGCTCCCGGTCGGCCGCGGCGATGGTCTGCTGCACGAGGGCCTCGGTTTGGCGGACGTTCAGGTGCTCCCGCTGCACCCGCTGGCAGAACTCGACCTGCTCCCGCTCGTCGCCCAACGGCAGCAGGGCCCGGGCGTGGCCCTGGGTGACCTGTCCGTTGCGCAGCGCGTCCTGCACGGCCGGAGGCAGTTCCAGCAGTCGGATCAGGTTGGCCACGGTCGAACGGTCGATGCTCAGGCGCCGGGCCAACTCCTCCTGCGTGCCGCCGTATTGCTCCAGGTAGCGCTGGAAGGAGGCGGCCTTTTCCAGCGGGTTGAGGTCCTTCCGCTGCAAGTTTTCGACGATGGCCACCTCGGCCATCTGCCGGTCGTCGACCTCGACAATGTGCACCGGCACCTCGGCCCGGCCCGCCTCGCGCACCGCCCGCAGGCGCCGCTCGCCGGCCACGAGCTGGTAACGGTCCTCGAACCGGCGGACCACCACCGGCTGCAACATGCCGTGGGTGGCGATGCTCTGGGCCAGTGCGCGGATCTCCTCGGGATCGAACTCCTGCCGGGGCTGGGCGGGGTTGCTCTCGATCAGCTCGACGCTCACCCAGCTAGCGCCCCCGGCCGTTTGCGGCTCGTTCGCCCCCGCGGGTTCCGGCGGCGAAGGCCCCTCGGCTTCGCCGCCGGGCTCGGCCGGCGGCGGGCTTTCCGGCTCCGGCGGCGGCTCGTTGCCCAGGGGGATCTGTCCGAGCAGGGCCTCGAGTCCTCGGCCCAGGCGTCTAGCTTGACTCACCTTCGATTACCTCCATGCAAAGCTCGACGTACGCCAGGGCGCCGCGGCACCGCGGGGCGTAGTCGAGAACCGGTTTTCCATGACTCGGCGCTTCCGCCACCATCACGTCGCGCGGAATCACCGTATGATACACCACCTGCCCAAAATACTCTCGGACCTCCTTGTCCACCTCCCCGGTCAACTCCAGCGAGTCGTCGTACATCGTCAGCAGGATGCCGCCGAACTGGAGCTGGTGCTTCCCGCGGGCGATCACCTCGCGGATGATCTCGATCATCTGCGTCAGCCCCTCCATGGCGAA
>PWXP01000156.1 GCA_003561895.1 Planctomycetaceae bacterium
AACGACGTTCGGTGGACCGAGGACCAGATTCTCTTCCGCGCCGCGAAGAAGGGCAAAGACTGCCTGCTACCGTTGACGGCCGAAGTCGGCGAAAGTCTGCTCGATTACCTGCAGCATGGCCGGCCGCGATGTTCGTTTCCCCAGGTCTTCCTGACTTGCCGGGCGCCTTATCGCCCCTTGCCGGCTAGCAGTTCGCTGTCTCAGATTGTACGGCGCTGTATCTGTGCCGCCGGCGTCGATCTGCCCAGCCGTGGGGCGCATGTCTTCCGTCACGCCTTTGCAACCCGCATGGTTGCCGAAGGGCATCCCTTCAAAGCGGTGGCCGACATGCTGGGGCACCGGCATCTCTCCACGACGTTCATTTACACGAAAGTCGACTTCAACGCCCTAAGCCAAGTGGCATTGCCCTGGCCGGAGGAGGTGGTCTCATGAATGCATGGACAGCTTGCAGTTGCCTGGCTCCACAGATCGAGCGTTTCATTGAGCTGCGCCGCCTGTCCGGCAGCAGCTATGACAGCCAAGCGCGGTTATTCGCTTACTTCGACCGCTTCCTTGTGGAGCAGAATGTCAAGGAGCCCCGCATCACCCAGGAAATCTGCGAACGATACCTAGAAAGCCTCGTAAAGCTTGCCCCCCGGACCCGGGGAAACCGATTCTGCGTCGTTCGGCAGTTGTGTGAGTATCTGGCCCGAACCGATCCACGTGCTTACCTTCCCGAGCCGTTGCGAGGACCTTTTTCCCGCCAGGCGCATGCGCCCTATATCTTCACGCGTCAGGAAGTTGCGGCGTTGTTGTCGGGAGCCATGCGACTCCCGCCATTGGGGGCCTTGCGGCCGCATACGTACCGGACGCTGTTCGGTCTTCTGTATAGCACGGGTATCCGCATCGGCGAAGCGTTCGCCCTGAACCTCGAAAACTTCTTCCCCGCCGACCAGCGGCTGTACATCGCTGAGGGGAAGTTCCGTAAGGCTCGCTGGATTGCTCTGAGTTCGTCGGCGGCCCAGGCGGTCGGAGAGTACGTCGACCGACGCATGCGAAAAGAACCGCACAGCGCGGATTCACCTCTGCTGCTGAACGAGCGGCAGCAGCGTCTCTGTCATTCCACCGTGTATCCAACATTTCGTAAGCTTCTGAACGATTGCAGCATCGTTTCCGGCCACGGTCGAAGGCCGCGGATCCACGATCTGAGGCACACCTTCGCAGTCCATCGACTGCTGCAGTGGTATCGGGACGGCGAGGACATCAACGGACGTCTTCCCGTCCTCGCCACGTATATGGGACACGTGGATGTGAGTTCCACGCAGGTTTACCTTCAACCCACCGCAGAGTTGCTGGGTGAAGTCGACCGGCGGTTCCGCGAGCATTACCTGCAGCACCTAGCTCCGAAGGGAGGTCCATCATGACTCATGCCATGGGTCCGCTGCTGAAGCGGTTCTTCAGCCACTATCTGCCAGTGCAGAGAGGCCTGTCAGTGAACTCCGTGAAGGCTTATCGAGACGCAGTCAAGCTCCTGCTCTGCTACGCAGCCGATCGACTCCGCCGGTCGGTCGATGAACTGTCCGTCGAAGACGTTACCGAGGAGGTAGTTCTCGGGTTCCTGGATACCGTTGAGACCGAGCGAGGTTGCAGCAGGCGTACTCGGAACGCTCGGCTCGCAGGAATCCGGAGCCTCTTCGCCTTTATTGCCCGGGAAGAGCCGTCTCTGGTCCATCAAAGCCAACAGATCCGAACAATCCCGCTGAAGCGTACGGAACACAAAACGATCGACTACCTCGAAGAGAGCGAGATGCAGGCGGAGTTCGCAGCCGTCGACGTCAACACCCGCACCGGCATCCGGGATCAGGCGCTGCTGATGGTCCTTTACAACACGGGCGCCCGGGTGAGCGAGATTGTCAATCTTCGGTTGGCAGATCTGCGCCTGGACAATGCCTCCCAGATTACGTTGCATGGCAAGGGCAACAAGGATCGCACCTGCCCCCTCTGGCCCGAAACGGTCGCCGCCCTGAAAGCCTATCTGGAGCGACGTGCCCCCAGGACGCAAAACGCTACCCACGTCTTCCTCAATGCAAACGGTGATCCCATCACTCGGTTCGGCATCCGATACGTGACCCGCAAGTACGGGTTCAAAGCAGGATCGCAACATCCAGCCATCGAATCGAAGCCGGTCAACCCGCACCGCATACGTCACACCACGGCCATGCATCTTCTCCGTGCAGGCAATGACTTTAACATGGTGAGTTACTGGCTCGGCCACGCCGATCTGAACACCACCCACATCTACGTCGAGATCGACATGGAAACCAAACGCCAAATGCTCGACAAGACATCTGCACCAAAGATCAGCAAGACCGCATCCTGGCACCGGCCGTCTGTCCTGCAATGGCTCAGAGACCTTGCCCGACAGCCGTAATTATGTGAAGCAAATTCGCATCCCGAGAAGGATACGTCCGTAAAAGCAAAGCAGAAAGACCGCCCACTTCACATAATTGGGAGCTTCACATTGTTTTGCGCCAAAAGGACGTTGAGCTTTGTTTATGTGCTAGAGTTTAGCACAGTCCGAAAGGAGAAGCTCAATGTCGAAAAGAAAGTATTTTACGCCTGAACAGAAAGTAGCGGTTGTGCGGCGGCACCTGTTGGAGGGGATTCCGGTGTCCGACTTGTGCGATGAATTGGGTATCCACGCCACGCAGTACTACGCTTGGCAGAAGCAGCTCTTTGAGAACGCGGCGCCGGCCTTCGAGCGGCGTCCGAACCAGGCGAACCAGCGGAGGCAGCAGGCCGCGGCCGAGCGGAAGGTCGCGGCGTTGGAGGCCAAACTGCAGAAGAAGAACGAAGTGGTGGCGGAACTGCTTGAGGAGCACGTGCAGTTAAAAAAAGAACTTGGGGAACCCTGAACGGAGTTTGGGTTCCCCACGAAACGCGGGACACGGTGGTCGACTATGTGCGTTATTGGACCGACCGCGCGGAGACGCCGGCGAAGCGGATCCTCCGCTGGATGCGCGTTCCCGAGGGGACGTATTACAAGTGGCGGCAGCGATACGGCAAGGTGAACGAGCACAACGGCTGGATTCCCCGCGACCACTGGCTGGAGGACTGGGAGAAGCGGGCGATCATCGATTACTACCTGGAGCATCCGCTGGAAGGCTACCGGCGATTGACGTACATGATGCTCGACGCCGACGTGGTGGCCGTCAGCGCATCGAGTGTGTATCGGGTGCTCAAGCAGGCGTCCCTGCTGGGGCGGTTCCGCGGCAAACCGAGCAGCAAGGGGAAAGGGTTTCACCAGCCGAACCACCCGCATCGCCACTGGCACGTGGATGTCGCGTACGTGAACATCAGCGGAACGTTCTACTTCATGACGAGCATCCTCGATGGCTACAGCCGCTACATCGTCCACTGGGAGATCCGCGAGAAGATGGAGGAGATCGACGTGGAGGCGATCGTGCAGCGAGCCCGGGAGAAGTTCCCCGGCGAGAATCCTCGGATTATCACCGACAACGGTCCGCAATTCGTGTCGAAGGATTTCAAGCAGTTCGTTCGCATCTGCGGGATGACGCACGTGCGGACCTCGCCGTACTACCCGCAGAGCAACGGCAAGCTGGAGCGGTACCACCGGACGATCAAATCCGAGTGCATCCGGCCCCAAACGCCGCTGTCGCTGGAGGACGCGCGGCGGATTGTCACCAAGTTCGTGGGGCGGTACAACAAGGAGCGGCTGCACAGCGCCTTGGGCTACGTGACGCCGCACGACAAGCTGCTGGGCCGGGAGCAGGCGATCTTTGCCGAGCGCGACCGCAAGCTCGACGAGGGGCGCCGGAAGCGACAGCAGCGGCGTGGTGAACGTCGGGAGGCAGCGCGGCGAACGAGATGCTATACTACGGATGCCTGGGCGGAGGATAGGGCAACGCAGAGGTGCGACCCGAGCGCCGCCCCAGGTCCAGAGGCAAGAGCCGGCGGCGTCCCAAGCGACGCCGTCGGCCTCTCCCCACTTGCTTCTGGTGCAATGCGATAAACCTCAGGGGGTCTGGGGGACTGGTCCCCCAGTCGGAAAACACTGCCTTTAGTCCATTATCAACTCGCTAACTCCAGCACCCTCAAACTCAACGTGGCGCTGAACCAGAACAACATAACATGGGCATCCTGCCCGTGTTGTGTAGTTCCACGGGCAAGATGCTCGTGCTACGAATGCGCGAATGCGCAACGGGTGTACAAGGGGCGTGTCCAAGGGGCTTGTCCCATCTCTGATCGGGTGGTATACTGCCACTGAGTAGCCGAGTCCGAACGGGGACGACGCTCGCTTCCGCAATCCTTTTTGCCATGCATTCCCGAGGCATTCATGGACCGGCCGTTTGGATCGGAGACGTCTTCCGAGGGGGCCCCGGACTCGACCTCGTCCTCCTTGGTGGACAGGATCAAGCAACGCGACTCGGACGCATGGCAGCGATTGGCCGACCTGTACAGCCCGTTGGTTTACGGCTGGTGCCGCCATTTGGGTGTTCCGGCCGATGACGCGGGCGATGTGTTGCAAGAGGTGTTCCTCGCGGTGGCGCGAGGGATTGCGCGATACCGCCACGATCGAGAAGGGGACACCTTCCGCGGGTGGCTGTGGACCATCACCCAGAACAAAGTTCGGGATCACTTTCGCAATCGCCGCGCAGAAAGTCAGGCCACCGGCGGGACGGACGCCCAACAACGTTTGGCGCAAATTCCCGACGAATTGCCCAGCACCTGGACTTCGCCCCCTCCCGCAGGCCAATGCCTTTCCCCCGAGCAGCGGGCCGTGGAACTCGCCCGGGCGGGAGTCGAGGATCGCACTTGGCAGGCGTTCTGGCGGCTGACCGTCGAGGGGCTTCCGGCGGCCGAAATCGCCGAGCAACTCGGCATGAGCGTTGCCGCCGTCTACAAGGCAAAATACCGCGTGATGCGCTTGGTACGCCGCGAACTGGAGGATCTGGTCGATTGAAATCCCTGTAGCCGAATTCGTGAGAATTCGGATGGAATCCGAAAAGTCGCGGGTAATCACTCCGTTAATCTATTTAGGAGAAGGTGCGAGCACGCCCAAACTGATCGTAAATTTCAGCGGAAAGGTCGGATCACCATGATAACGTCTACACACCCGTGCCGCGAAGAACTGTTTGCCTTTCTGGTGGGCACTCTGCACGAAGAAGCCGCCGAAACGCTGGCCGATCACGTCGAGTCCTGCACTGATTGCCAGACGACCCTGGCCTCGCTGGATGAGTCGAAGGATGAGCTGGTGGCGATGTTGCGGCGACAGGAGGACGCCCGTCCCTACGCACGCGAGCCGCAATGGCAGGCAGCCGCCGAGCGGGCCCGCGCGGTCGCGGTCGGCCTGGTATCGATGGCCGACGACGACGAACCGGGCGTCAGCCCGGCGATTCTTCCCCAACTGGGCGAGTACGAGTTGCTGGAAAAGCTTGGCCAGGGGGGGATGGGCGCGGTGTACAGGGCCAGGCATACGCGTCTGAAACGGATCGTGGCCTTGAAAGTGCTGCCGCCGGAGAAGACCGACGACCGGCAGGCGATCGCCCGCTTCGAACGGGAGATGGAGGCCGTAGGCCAACTCGTGCATGCAAATATCGTCCAAGCACACGACGCGCGGAAGATCGACGGCACGTATCTGTTGGTGATGGAATACGTCGACGGGATGGACTTGGCCAGGCTGTCGCGCCGCCTCGGCCCGCTGCCCGTCGCCGACGCCTGCGAGATCGTCCGTCAGGCGGCCCTCGGTCTCCAGTACGCGCACGAGCACGGCCTGGTCCATCGCGACATCAAACCGTCGAACCTGATGCTCCATTGTATTAGGCACACGCCGTGTGCCGTCCAGGGAGCTTCGCCAACCACTCCATTCCAGACGCCCAACGACGCGCAGCCCACGGCGCCCGATGGGGCCGACGGCACACGGCGTGTGCCTTCTACATTGGACGGCTCAACCGTGTCGGTGAAGATCCTCGACCTGGGGTTGGCGTTGCTCGGTGAGGAGCGGCGCGATGCGGCGGTTGAGGCCGAGTTGACCACGGCGGGGCATCCGATGGGTACGGCCGACTACATCGCCCCGGAGCAGGCCGACGACGCCCACTCGGTCGACATTCGGGCCGACGTCTACAGCCTTGGCTGCACCTTGTACAAGCTGCTGAGCGGCCGGGCCCCGTTCGCGGGCCCGCGGTATAAGAGCGACTTCGACAAGATGATGGCCCACTGCCGCGACCCGATTGCCCCGATCCGGCAGACCCGCGCCGACGTGCCGGAGGAGTTGGAGGCCGTTCTCGACCGGATGACGGCGAAGGACCCGGCCGCACGATTCGCCACGCCGGCCGCGTTGGAAGCGGCCATCGCCCCGTGGGCCGCCGGGGCCGACCTAGCGGCCCTGCTCGCCCAGGCTGCCCGACAGACCGAGTCGGCACCGCTGCCAGAGCAGCAGAGGGGCGTTTCGACAATGTCGCATGCCTCCTCGGCGCTGCAGGGGACCGATCCGGTCGGCCTCCCCCACGCCGGCGAGGCCGCCGCGGAAGCGGGCGCGCCAACGCTCCCTTACAGCCCCGCGCCGCGTTCTTCGCGCTTGCGGCGCGTGCCGCGATGGGCGATTGCCGCCGGACTGCTGCCCGTGGCGTTGTTCCTCGGAGTCATCCTCTGGATCAACAACACGCGCATCGAGGTGCCCGACGGCAGCGAGGTAAACGTCGCCCAAGACGGTACGGTCACGGTGACGTTGCCCGATGGCAAAGTGCAAGTGACTCGGCCCAAGCCGCAGGCTGCGCCCAAACGCGATGCGCAACCCGCCGCAGCGAACGGGCAAGCCCGTTCGGCCGTACCGGGGCGAATCGTGCTGACGCCCGAGCCGCTGGAGATCGCGGCGGGCGAACCGTTGAGCCGCAACGCACTGGTGCTCCAGCCCACACCCATCGAAGGAGTCCGGTCCTGGAGCATCGAGACCATCGCCCACCGCGGCTCGAACCCTCTCGCGGCGTTCAGCCCGGACAGCCGGACCGTAGCCACCGTCTGCACCGATCCGACGATCCGTCTGTGGGACGTGGCCAGCCGGGCCTTGCTCCGCGCGTTCGTGGCCCACGAGGGCTCGATCCGAGGCATCACTTGGTGCCCGGACGGTCGACTGTTGGCCACGGCAAGCGCCGACCGCACGGTGCGGATATGGGAAGTCGAGTCCGGCCGCCGCGTGGCGACCTTTCAGGGCAAGTCGGCGTTTACTTGCATCGACTGGTCGTCCGACGGGCGCCGCTTGGCCGCCGGGCGTACGGACGGCACGGTCCACTTCTGGGAGTTCATGCTGGCCACTGACGACCCCGCCGCTTGGACACACCGGCTCGGCTGGCAGCCCGTCCGCAAAAGTGTCCGCACACGCGAGGTTACAAGTCAGGGCGTTCACACGCTGCGTTGGTCCCCCGACGGAAAACGGCTCGCGACCGCCGACGGTCGTCAATTGGGACTGTGGGATGGCGAACAGGGAGTATTAACGCGAGTGGTTCCTGTGTCGTCGTGGTGGAACCACAGACATGGCACGTCACTAGCTTGGTCCCCAGACGGGTCCCAGATTGTCACAACCGGCCGTTCCGGAGGAGGTCCACCGCAATTCTTGAGTGCGGCCACCGGCGAATTGTTATTCGAAGGACCTGCGAAAATGCGCGCGGGCGAGACAGTAGCATGGTCGCCCGATGGAACAAGGGTGAGCGGTCGCGGCTATTATGGTCGGACCACCTGGGGTGACTTCTCCTTCGAGGTGGAAAGCGGCAAGGTCGTTGTGCAAAAACCGGGGAACTGGGAATGTAGTGCGCTGGCCTATTCGCCGGACGGCAAGCTGCTAGCGGCCTCGCAGTACATGGGGGGCGTCGAGTTGTGCGACGCCGATTCCGTCGTGCCTCTGGCCGTCCTGCCCGCACACATCGGACAAGTGCGGGTGGCCGCGTGGTCACCCGATGGGGGCACCATCTGCACGTCGTCGGCGCCTGGCAATGGCGCGGCAACACGTCTGGTCCGCATGACGTCGGCTGAAACCTTCTGGGAAACGACCGGTGGCAGTCTCGGTCACGCGTCCCCGACTTGGTCAATGGATGCAAAATGGGTGAAGGCGATGGACCATCGCGTATATGACGGGACGTCGGGCCGGTACCTCTTTCAATTGACGGCGGCGCATGCGGGCGCTGCCGCATCGTCGTCGCCAACCGAAGCGGTGCTGGCGACGTACCGCCAAGACCGCCCAACCAAGTTTTTTGACATGTCCTCCGGCAAACTCTTGCGAGAGTTTCCCCGCGGACATTCAGCCCTGACCTGGTCGCCCGACGGCAAGTCGGTGGCTGTGGCCGCGGGCCACGAAATCACGCTCCGCGATGCCCACAGCTTCGAGGTGGCCGCGACCATTACGGTGCCGGCGCGGGACGTGCGCGTGCTCGCCTGGTCGCCCGACGGGCGGCTGCTGGCGGCCGGCATGGCCGACGGCAAGGTCCACGTGTTCGACATCGAATCGGGCGCGCTGCTGCGCACCGGGGAAGGCCACACCAGCACGGTGCGGTCGCTGGCTTGGCTCGACGAGGGCTCCAAGCTGGCTTCGGGCACATCGACCGAAGTCTGCGTCTGGGACGCCTCGGGCAAGCTGCTGCGGACGATCCCCGACGACGGCGGCGCATTCTCGCCCGACGGGCGCCTGGTCGCCTCGCGCGGCCCCAGCTCGCTGCGGTTGTGGGACCTCGACGACGGCCGGTACCTGCGCACCCTGCTCACCCTGCGCGACCATCAGTACGCGGCCATCAGTCCCGACGGCCACTACAACGGCTCGCCCGACGTGGAAGCGGAGTTCGT
>PWXP01000391.1 GCA_003561895.1 Planctomycetaceae bacterium
GAGACGGCCAGCAGCACCACGCCCAACAGGTCGTCGACGACGGCGCCGGAGAGGATGGTAACGCCCTCGGGCGTATCGAGCTTGCGGTGCTCGGCGAGGGTCCGCGAGGAGATGCCCACGGAGGTGGCCGTGAAAATGACCCCCACCATCAGACACAGGGGGTCCAGGAAATGCAACTGGCGTCCCACCAGGGGGGGCGCCAGGGCTATCGTCAACACGTTGCCGCCCAGGAACGACACGACCACCCCGCCGATGCCGACCAGGGCGCCGGGCACCGAATAGCGCAGGAACAGGCGGAGGTCGGTTTCCAGGCCCACCATGAACAGCAGGACCACGGCGGCCAGGGCCCCCACGCCGTAAAGTTCAGGGCTGACGGGGATTCCGGCGACCCCCACGCCGGGCGGAACGAAGAACAGCCCACGGGGAAACCCGGGGATCGGCACGCCGCCGAGCAGATGGGGGCTAATGACCAAACCGGCCGACAACTCACCCAGTACGGCCGGCAGCCGCAGGCACTCGAAGGCCAACCCCACCAGCCGGGCCATGAACAGCACGACGCCCAACTGGAGGACCAGCACCATCATGCGATGGGTAAGATCGGACGAGGCGGCAACTGGGCCGCCGGTTTCAACGGCGGCATGGGCCGCCGGAGCCCAAGCCCCCCAAACCAGCAGTGCCGGAACCCATCTCCTCAAGACGGTTGTAGCATGGTGCGCCATGGCGGTCCTTCTGCCGTGCCTAGCAGCACGTCGGATGCCCACGTGGGGGCCGTTGCCAAGTGGTCAACTACAATGAAGCATACAGAAGTATAGATTCTTATTACCTTCTCCATAACCGTTCACGGGGGACTGGCCCGATTTTCGCGGCGGAGCAGGTATTCCTCCTGGATAACGCTATTTCGCCGCGAAAATGGGACTGTCCCCTTCGGCGGGCCCATCACGGTAGGACGGATATTCCTGTCCGCCAAGCGACAGACGGGCAGGAATGTCCATCCTGCGTGGGAGCGCTGCCCGCGGCTTGCTTCCAGGCGCCCGGTGGTCTATGCTAGGGACAGTTGACTCGCCCGACCCCCCGCCCATTGGTGCTTCTGCCGAGGAGGACAAATGACCGTCCGAGTTCTTGCCGCGACGGCCGCCGTCGTGTTGCTGGCCACCGTTTCGATCCACGCCTTCCGGGTGCCACAGCCGGAAGCCGAGGAGCCGGCCGGTTGGCCGGAGTTCCACGGGCCCCGGCGCACGAATCTTTCCCCGGAAACGGGGTTGCTGGCCCGCTGGCCGGAGGGCGGGCCGCCGCTGGCCTGGAAGTACACCGGCTGCGGGGTCGGCTACGCGAACGTGTCGATTGCCGGGGGAATGATTTTCACCTCGGGCAACGTGGACGAATTGGAAATGGTGCTGGCGCTCGACCTTGCAGGCCGGTCGCTGTGGCGCTCCCCCAGCGGGCCCGCGTGGCGCCGCGCCACCCCGGGCTCCCGCTCCACGCCTACGTACGACGACGGCGCGGTGTACGTGCTGAACCCCAACGGCCGGGTGGCTGCCTTCGACGCCCGAACCGGACGCACGCTCTGGAACGTCGATCTGGTGGAGCGCTTCGACGCGCGGGGCGGCGTGTGGGGGATGACCGAAAACCTCATCGTCGAGGACGGCAAGGTGTATTGCATGCCGGGCGGGGCGAAGGGCCGTGTGGTGGCCCTCGACCAGCGGACCGGCGAGACCGTTTGGGCCAATACCGAGATCGAACATACGGCCGCCTACTGCTCGCCCACGGTTATCACCCACCGCGGCGTACGGCAGTGGATCAGCATGACGCAGCGGTCGGTCGTGTCGGTCGACGTCGAGACGGGCGAACTGCTTTGGTCGGTCCCCTTCCCGCCCCGCGCGCCGCAGAACGCCCTGACGCCCATCTATCACGACGGTCATGTGTTCGTGGCCAGCGGCCACCGCACCGGCGGGTCACTGCTGAAGATTGCCGACGATTCCCGCGAGGCCGCCGTCGTGTGGCACCGGCGCGACCTGGACAACTGCCATTCGGGGTCCATCCTGCTCGACGGGAAGCTGTTCGGCGCGGCGTGCCGCAACGGGGGCAAACAGTTCTATTGCGTCGACTTCCTCACCGGCGAGACGTTGCAGGCGGACCACACGCTGGGGAAAGTGGCCCTGACGTACGCCGACGGCATGATCTACGCCCTGGGATACCAGGGGACCGTGTCGCTGTTGGAAGTACGGCCGCGCGGATTCGAGATCGTCAGCCGGTTCGAGCTTCCCCGCATGCCGGCCAACACCTACCTGGCCCACCCGGTCATTTGCGGCGGGCGGCTGTACATCCGCTGCGACGACGACCTGTACGCGTTCGACATCCGCAGGAACTGAGACTTTCAACCATTGATTTCCCCAATTCGCAAGATGGGGCGGTGATACCTTCCCGACATTGCAATTCAGCCGGTGAGCGGGGCGCGAGATCTGGTGGGGCAACCGGGTGTACACGATCAACGCGCTCGAGGGCGCCGCCACGTTGGCCTTCACGCGGCTGTTGGGTGGCCGGGAAGAGTACGGACAGCTTGCCCGGCGCATCCTATGACCCAGCTTGCCGCCCGCGAGCCATCGTCGTTCGAGTACTGGCTCCACGCGACGGAACCGTTTGACGACGCCGACCCGGCGGACATTCGCCTTCGCGCGGGCGAGGTGGGCTGCCGGATCGGCCTGCCGGCGCCGGAGGGCTTGAGCCTGACGCAAACCGACCAGTACGACCCGAACCCCCGCCGCCGCATCAAGCTGCGCGAGTGGCACGTGACGGCCGCTACGAGCGACAAGCGCAAGACGGTCGAGTTCGTGGCGGTGTACCGGCCCTACCGGCTCGAGGGCGCCGAGCCTCAAATGCCGCGGCTGGAGCAGAGCGACGCCGGCTACGCGTTGCGAACTGCGGCGCCCGAAGGCACGGCGGTGGTCCTGCTGCCCGTTGCCGAAACGGCGATTGTGGAGGCGCACGGGCTGAAGACCACGGGGAAACCGCTGGCCGCACTGCTTCGAGACGATGGTTCGGTGGCCGAGCAAGTCGTGGTCGATACGCGATGATCCGCGGGCCCGATATTTGACAAACCGCTGGAAACCGGCGAGAATACGCATGGGCGGCAGTGGGTTCAACGGCCGCCGCACAGTGGGGCCCGGACCGGAAAACAGCCACGAGAACAAATGCAATAGTCATGTTCATCAAACCCTTGTAGAGGAGACCAACTTATGTTGTGCAATCACAAGTGTGCGATCGTGGTTCTTTTGCTCGGACTGTCGGCCGCGTTCGCCACGCTGAACGCCGCAAGCCGGCCCGTTCACGCCGCCCCGACGGCCGACCTGCCGCAACTGCTCCGAGAAAGCGGCATTCGCGGAGGTATCGTGGTCCACGTGGGCAGCGGCGCCGGCCGGCAAACCGCCGCACTGGCGCGGGAGGGTGCCTTCCTGGTCCAAGGCTTGGAAGAGGATCGGCAACGGGTCGAAAACGTTCGGCAACACGCCCGGGAACTCGACCTGGCCGGCAAGGTCACCTTCAAGCCGTGGCACGGCGGGCGGTTGCCCTACACCGACAACCTGGTGAACGTGCTGTTCTGGCAGCAGGCCGCGGGCGAAGCCGACCGGGCGGAGATCCTGCGCGTGCTCGCACCGCGCGGCGTGGCGTTCATCGAGGATGGAACGCAGTGGCGCAAGGTGGTCAAACCGCGGCCGGATGGCATGGACGAGTGGCCGCACTTCCGCTACGATGCCGGCAACAAGGCCGCGTCGAACGATACGCGCGTGGGGCCTCCGCGGCACATCCAGTGGGAAGCCGGCCCGCGCGTCATGCGCAGCCACGAGATCGAAACCGGCCTCTCCGGCCTCGTGTCGGCCAACGGCCGCATCTACTACGTGCTCGATGAAGGGCCCATTGGCATTACCGACGCCCGGTTCCCGGCCAAGTGGGCGCTCGTGTGCCGCGACGCCTTCAACGGCGTCGAGCTGTGGAAGCGACCGCTGCCCGACTGGGGATGGCAAGCCTGGAGCGGGAAGCCGCGGGTGAACGACCCGAACACCTGGCTGGGCTTGCGCACGCGGCCGGGCAACGTCGAACGCCTGTTCGTGGCCGATGGCGATACCCTGTACGTCGCCCTGGGGACCGGCGCCCCGATCAGCGCCATCGACGGGGCAACCGGCGAGGTGGTGCGAACTTACGAGGAAACCGGCGGGGCCGACGAGTTGATCGTCCTCGACGGCCTGCTCCTGGTGCGGACCACCGGCCCCGAACACACCGTCACCGCCGTCCGGGCCGACGACGGCACGACCGCCTGGCGGTACGAGACCGGCCTGATCGTCGGCCGCAGCCTGTGCGCGACCGGCGGCCGGGTGTTCCTCCACAATCGCTCGGAACTCGTCGCGCTCGACCTGCGCACCGGCGAAGAGTTATGGCGGCGGAAGACCCAACTGCGGCCGGCGGCCATGATCGCCCACGACGACGCCGTGCTGGTCGTACAGTCGAAAACCACCCTGGCCTTCGCGCCCGCCACCGGCGAATCGCTCTGGAACGGCCCGGGCGTGGGAAGCCGAGGCCGGTATCCCGACTTGTTCGTCGTCGGCGACTTGGCCTGGTGGGGCCGCCCGCGGTTCGAAGCCCGCCACGTGAAAACGGGCGAGGTCCTGCACAAGATGAACTTGCAGAAGGTGCTCGAATCGGGGCATCACCGCCGCTGCTACACCGACCGATCCACCGCCGACTACATGATCACCGGCGAACGCGGCAGCGAGTTCCTCGACCTGCGCGAAGGCGGCCACGCGCGGCACAACTGGTTCCGCGGGCCGTGCATCAGCGGCATGGTGCCGGCGAACGGCTTGTTCTACGTGCCGCCGCACCAGTGTTTCTGCTATCCGGCGGTGAGGATGGACGGCTTCTTCGCCCTCGGGGCTCAACGGGAGAACCCCGGACCTGAGGCCGTCGAAAGCACCGCCGGGCGCCTCGAACAAGGGCCCGCCTATGGCGGCGCGACCGAAGACGACGAGATGCCCGACGCCCCGTGGCCCACCTATCGGCAGAACGCCAAGCGGGGCGGGGCCGCCGCGTGCGACGTGCCGGCCGAGTTGGACCGCCTGTGGACTGCCGAGTTGGGCGGCGCGCTCACCCAGCCCATCGTCGCCGGCGGAAGGGTGTTCGTCGCCCGGAAAGACGCCGGCACACTGTATTGCCTCGACTTCGACACGGGCAAGGTCCTTTGGAGCCGGAGCGTGGCCGGCCGGATCGACTCGCCGCCCACGGTGCATCGAGGGCGTGTGCTGTTCGGCTCGCGCGACGGATTCGTGTACAGCCTCCGGGCCGAGGATGGCAAGCTGGCCTGGCGGTTCCGCGCGGCGCCGGAGGAGCGGCAGGTCGTCTCGTACGATCGGCTCGAATCGGCCTGGCCGGTGCACGGAAGCGTGCTCGTGCTGAACGGGCTGGTGTACTGCACGGCGGGCCGCTCCGGCTTCCTCGACGGCGGCATCTACCTGTACGCCCTCGACCCGGCGACCGGCGAAGTCACCCACCGGCAGAAGCTCGAAGGGCCCGATCCCGACATCAGCCGGCCCAGCTACGCCTTCCACAAGGACGGCCACCGGGCCGACCTGCTCACCACCGACGGCCGGCACCTCTACATGGGCCGGACGGTGCTCGACGAAACGCTGGCCGTGGTCGAGCCCGAGCGGATTCGACTCGTCGGCACGCAGCGGGGCGACCGTATGGAATACCGGAAGATGCCCGGCATGAGGCTGGTGGCCACCGGCGGCTTCCTGGACGATACGTTCTGGAACCGGACCTGGTGGATGCACTCGTACGTTTGGCCCAGCTTCCATTATGCCCAGCAGGCGCCGAAGAGCGGCCAGCTTCTGGTGTTCGACGACACCACCACGTACACCGTCAAACACTACACGACCCGCAACCGGCACAGCCCCATGCTGTTTCCCGGCAGCGGTTACCTCCTGTTCGCCGACGACAACACCAACGAGCCGCTGCACTACCGCGGCGAGGGCGAGCCGAAGCCCATCGAGTGGGAACCGGAATTGCCGAAGCAGACGCGCTGGAGCATCTTCCAGGACGCGGCGGTCGACAAGGGCCCCGGGTTCACCCGGGCGGAACCGGCGCTGTGGACCACCTGGGTGGACGTGCGGATCGAGGCGATGGTGCTGGCCGGCGACAAGCTGTTTTTCGCCGGCCCGCCCGACGTCGTGCCCGACAACGACCCGCTGGCCGCGCTGGAGGGCCGCATGGGGGGCGTGCTGCGCGGCGCATCGGCCCGCGACGGCGCCCCGCTTGCCGACCACCCGCTGGAGGCCCGGCCCGTGTTCGACGGCCTGATCGCCGCCGAGGGCCGCCTGCTCGTGTCGCTTGCCGACGGGCGCGTGGTGTGCCTGGGCGGGCGGTAAGGGGTCTTGAAGAAAGGGAAAACTCGCTTCGCTTCCAACCCGCCTACTGATGGCAACGAATCCCTTGCACTGCACACTGGGTCAAGCGGGAATCGCCGCCAACCCTCATTCCCAGGCAACCAGTCGCCCGTCCTGCGTCACCAGGAACAGCCGCCGGCCGGCGGCGGCCATGCCGTCAAACCGCGGCGGGCTGGAAAGCCGCGCCTCGAAGTGCCGCTCGCCGGTGGCCGGGTCCAACGCCACCAGCACGCCGCCCTGCCGGCCCTCCAGCGCGCCCAGCGGGTCGTCGGGATCGAACACGTCGGGCGGGCCGGCGGCGAATAGGGTGTCGCGCGCGAGCGCCATCGCCTCGATGCGCACCGGCAGGTACTTCTGCCAGACGGCCGGCTCGCCGCGCGTGAAGCCCGCCCCCTTGTCCACCTCCACCGAAAAATTGTCGTACCGGTTCGTAATGTGCTTTCCGTCATAATCGTACGGCTCCATGAGCGGTTCCGGCAGCCACTCGACGGGCTCGGGCGCGTCGGGGTCGCCCACCAGGAAGGGCTCCGTGGCGTTGCGGTCGCAGAAGAGCAGGTAGCCTGTCGTTTCGGGGAAGAACAGCGGGCTGTGGATGTTCCGCTCGACGAACCACTTGGTCGCCCACGTGTGCTCGGCGTCGAACACCAGCAGGTTGCCCGACCGCGGGGCCATCAGTAGAAAATAAAACCCGGGCCAGCGGTTCCCATAGGTCCAGTACAGCCGGTTGAATCCGCTGTCGTCGAGGAGGCCGCCGGTGGCCATCAGGTGGTCGCCGCCCAGGTAACGGTCGCCGTAGCGGGTGTTCCAGGAGGTGTCGATCGGGTTCAGCTCCGCATCGAACATCTCCTGCATGCAGAAGACGTGCTCGCCGTCGGTGGTCAGCACGTCGATGTTCGAGCCGTCCATGGCGAAGTGCTCGCCGATGTCTTCGGCCAGATCGGGGGCGGGTTGCTCGACGTGGGCGTAGTGGACCACCTCGCCGGTGCGCGGCCGCAGCGCGTAGAAGTGCGCGCCGCCGTCGATGAGCGTCGAGCGGCCGGCCGCCACGTAGGCCAGTCCGTTGAGCACCAGCACCGTGCCGTGCACCGGCCAGGGCGATTCGACCTGCCCGAAGGCCATCACCCGCCGCGCGTTCGGCGCGGCCATGAACCGCCACGCCGGCTCGCCCGTGGCGGCGTCGAGACCGTAGACGTGGCCGTCGTTGCAACCGAACAGCAGCAGGCCGTCGTAATAGGTGGGGGCCGAGTTGACCCGCCCGCCGGCGATGAATTTCCAAATGGGCTCGCCCGTGGCGGCGTCCAGCGCGTGGACCGTGTGCCGGTCGACCTCGGCGACGAACACCATGCCCGCCGCGACCGCCGGCTGGGTGAGCCGGCCGCCGAGGGCCGCCTCCCATTGCTTCTCCGGCTCGCGGGCAACGCCGGCCTGGCGGTTCGCGCCGCTGCGCTTCGGGTCGGCCCGGTGCATGGGCCAGTCGGCCGGCGCGGCCGCCGCGCCGGTGGGGCGGCGGCCGTAGGCGGGCCCCTGGGTCAATCGCTCCGGGGCATGTGGATCGAGTCCCGCGCCGGTCTCGGTCCCGCTGGTGGCCACCAGGCCGTTGAGCTTCGCGCCGGGATAGCAGAAGCACTGGTCGGGCGGCACGTACAGCAGCCCGTTGCACGGCAGGATGCCGTAGAGGCACGAGCCGCGCAGCCAGTCGTGGCGCATATGGTCGTCGCCGGCGAGGTCGAGGAACTCGGCGCCCCGCTTCGGGTACACGATGAACCGCTCGGTCGCCTTGCTGCGGTAGCAGCGCAGGTGGTGGCCGGGCGACATGGCGTTGGGCACCTCGATGGTGCGGCGGCGCTCGCCAGTCCGGTAATAGTAGCCCGACAGCCGCGCGCCCGCCCGCCGCGAAAGGGTCGGCCAATGCTCCTGGCGCCGCTGGAGAATGCCCGGCGTTTCCTCGATGCGCCACACGAGGTCGTCGATCACCAACAGATCGCGGCCGGTGGGCGGACCGTCCCACAATGGCTCGCCGTCGGCCAGGCCGAACGCCCGCGTGCCCTGGCGGCCGGTGGTGAGTACCACGTCGTGGTGAATCACCACGATATTGCCGGGCGGACATTCCGCTTGCCAACGCAGCTCGCCGCTCTCCTGCTCGTAACACAGGAGCCGGCGTCCGCGATGGAACACCACGGCGCCGCCGCCGGCAGTGAGCGTTGCCCGATTCATGTTGCCCACTTCCTCCGACCATCGCACCTCGCCGGTGGCGGCGTCGATCGCCACCAGGCTGGTGCCGGTCGCCTGGCCGCGGCGCTTGGCCTGCTCGGCCGAGGCCGGCTGCACGCGGACGAACATCGTATCGCCGGCGACCAGCAGTTCCTGCGCGCCCTCGGTGCCGGCGCACTC
>PWXP01000273.1 GCA_003561895.1 Planctomycetaceae bacterium
ACGCTGTCACGTGTTGGAGTTCACGCTGTCACGTGTTGGAGTTCACGCTTTAGCGTGTTGGAGTTCACGCTGTCACGTGTTGGAGTTCACGCTTTAGCGTGCCAACCCAGCGTGGGCCCGATCCGGCACGCTAAAGCGTGAACTCCAACAGGGCGGTCGCTTCAACCACAAGCCTGTCCCGTGGCCGCGAAAACCTGGCCGAGCGCGATGCCGCCGTCGCCGGGCGGAACGAGACGATGGGCGAACACCGCGAAGCCGGCCCGTTCGAGCTGCTGCCGGGCGAGCCGACTCAATAGCCCATTCTGGAAGCAACCGCCCGTAAGTACAACCCGGTGGCATTCCGCCCGCCGGGCCGCCGCCTCGGCCAAGCCCGCCAGGGCGTTGTGAAACCGCGCCGAAACGGCGCCGAGGGGAACGTCCGCTCCAAGGTCGGCCAGTAGGGCTTCGAGCATGGGCTGCCAGTCGGCCGTCCATGGTGCGTGGGGTCCGTTGCCGTGGGCCGGTTCGCTGAGCGGGAGAGGATACGCGCCCCACTCGGCCGGGTCGGCGGCGAACTCCAGCGCCATGGCCGCCTGCCCCTCGAAGCTGATGCGCGGCGGCAGCCCCGTTAGCGCCGCCACCGCATCGAACAGCCGGCCCATGCTGCTGGTGTGCGGTGCGTTCAGCCCGCGCTCCAGGGCCTTGAAGAGACCATCGAGTTCCCGGGGGGTGAACCACCGGGCGGCTATCTCGCCGGCGGCGCGGCCCATCGCGGCGAACAGCAGGCCCAGGGCGGAGCGGCGGGGCTCGCGCACGGCGCGGTTGCCGCCGGGCAACCGGAAGCGGCGCAGGTGCCCCAGGCGTACGAACCCCGCCCGGTCGCAGCGGAGCATCTCGCCGCCCCACACCGTGCCGTCCGGCCCGTACCCGGCGCCGTCCCACGAAACGCCCAGCACCGGCCCCTGAAGCCCATGCTCCGCCATGCACGCGGCCACGTGGGCATGGTGATGCTGCACCCGCACCAGCGGCACGTTCCACTGTGTGGCCAGTGTCTCGGCCTCGCGGGTGGATGCGTAATCGGGATGCAGGTCGCACGCCACCGCCGCAGGTTGGGCACCGAAAAACGCCGGCAGGTCGGCGGCCGCCCGCCGATGCACTTCGAGGCTCAACACGCTGTTGAGGTCGCCCACGTGCGAACTCAAGATGGCCGGTAAGGAGGGTGTGGCATCCCCGGCGTCCTGGGGCGAATCAGCCCCCGATGCGCCCGGTGGGGCGAGGGCCAGGGCCACGGTGTTCTTCAAATGCCCACCCACCGCCAGCACCGGCAGCGGCGCCCCGGCCGCCACGTTAACCGGTTGCGGCGCGTAACCCCGCGCGCGGCGCAGCAGTTGAAGCCGACCGTCCAGTACGCGGCCCACGGAATCGTCGACCGGCCGGACAATGGGCCGATTGTGCGCGAGCAAGCAGTCGGCAATCCGGCGGAGACGACCGAGGGCGTCGCCGGTGGTAATCGCCATCGGCTCTTCGGCCAAATTCCCGCTCGTGCACACCACCGGGCGCCCCACCCCGGCCATCAGTAGGTGGTGCAGGGGCGTGGAGGGCAGCATGACGCCCAAATACGGGTTTCCGGGCGCGACGGCCTCGGCAATGTCCGCACGAGCGGCCGTCCTTCGCAGCAGCAGAATGGGGGCCTGCGGCGACGCCAGCACCTCGGCCTCGGCGTCCGATACGTCGCACCATTGCCGAACCTCGTCGAGCGTGGCGGCCATCACCGCCAGCGGCCGGTCGGGCCGCCGCTTCCGCCGGCGCAGCCGGGCGACGGCCGCGGGGGAGGTGGCGTCGCACAGAAGCTGGAATCCGCCCAGCCCCTTCATCGCCACGATGCGCCCGGCGGTGATCTCGGCCGCCGCGGCCGGCAGCGCCGCGTCGCCGGGGGCACGCTCCTCGCCGGCGGCGCCGAGCAGCCGAAGCCGCGGACCGCAGCGGGGGCACGCAATCGGCTGCGCGTGGAAGCGGCGGTCGGCAGGGTCCTCGTACTCGCGGCGGCAGTCCCGGCACATCGTGAAGCGCCGCATCGACGTGCGCGGCCGATCGTAAGGCAATCCCTCGATGATCGACCATCGCGGCCCGCACTGCGTGCAATTCGTGAACGGGTAACGGTAGCGGCGCTGGCGCGGCGCGCCGATTTCCGCCAGGCACTCGGCGCACGCGGCCAGGTCGGCCGGAATGGCCGGCTGCGGCGGGGCGCCCCCCTCGCTCGGCTCAATGCGGAACTCGCCCGGCCAGCCGTTGTGGCACGCGAGTTGCGCCACGCCGACCGCGTCGATTCGGGCCTGCGGCGGTGGGTGCTTGCGAAGGCGGTCGACGAACCGGGCCACGGCGTCGCTCGGCCCCTCGATGTCGATGCGCACGCGGTCGGCCTCGTTCCGCACAAACCCAGCCAGCCCCGCCGCCCGGGCCGCGTTATACACGAACGGGCGGAACCCGACCCCCTGCACCACCCCGCGCACGGTAATCGCCACGTGGCAGGTGGAAATCGCGGGTTTCGGCGGAGATTTCATAGCTTCCAGCGGAGTGGTAACCGTTCATGGGCCAGCCGAAGGGGACAGTGCCCCAGGAAATGGTTACGCCCGGGCGAAGCACGTTCCAAGGCGAGCAACAGACGGAAGTTTATCGGTATGATTGACATTCTTGACCGTCTTTTGCACGACCGACCGGAATGCCCACCCCACGTTGGGCTCGATGGGGTTCCGCTCCGCGCCCCATGAAGTGTATGCAATACGGGGCCGGCGAGTAAGGGCTGGAACTGGGACTATGCTGGTGGGGGGGCTAGTACGCCACGGACGGGTGTACTCTACCTGGACGGCGAGAAGTTAAGACGTTGCTTTGCTCGGCGAAAAAAGTTAGAAACAAGGGGGGCGCTTTCGTTTCTGGGTGCAGAATGCCTTTCCGGGGGCGGCACAGCGGCGTGTGGCTAATACATTGGGGCGGCCTGCACCAAGAAACCGAAGCGCCAAAAGGGCATTCATTGCGGTTGATTGCGGTTGGGGGTAGTGTTCCGCCAGAAGCATGCCATTCGCCGGGAACGGTGCCGCCCACGACACGAAACGAGCGGTTGTTCAGCGAGGGCCGGGACGACAGACTCCTTCGATTGCGAGGCGGCGCGCCGCTTTCTGGCCGACCGCCGGAAAGCCAAGGCGGTTTATGAAACATCGTGACGTGAAGCTGCTCATCGGCCAGAGGCAGGAGAGTATCTAAGCAATAGCGGTATTCCCAGGCAAACGGAGGGGGATAGCTCAATGGCTCACAAACCCAGGCCCGAACCTGCCGGCAGCCGTGTCGCGCAGACGCTGTTTCTGATCACCGCTGCCGGAGCGGCCATTTGCCTCCTCGGCGGCGTGACCATCTGGGCGCAGTGGCAGTCCGAACGGGGGAGCGGGCAGTCGCGGTACGTTTCCGACCTGACGCTCGACGACATCCCCTTCAACGGCGCCCGGGCTTACGAGTACCTGGAACGGCTCTGCGCGATCGGCCCGCGCCCCAGCGGCTCGCCCGGCATGACCCGGCAGCAGGAGTTGCTCGAAGAGCACTTCCGCAAGCTGGGCGGGGAGGTGCGCTTCCAGCGGTTCCAGTACCGGCATCCGCTCGAAGGTTCCCCGGTGCCCATCGCCAACCTGATTGTCCATTGGCATCCCGACCGCAAGGAGCGCATCCTGCTTTGCGCCCATTACGACACGTTGCCGTACCCGCTGGAGGATCCGGTGAACCCCAAGGGCCGGTTCGTCGGCGCCAACGACGGGGCCAGCGGCACGGCGCTGCTGATGGAAATGGCCCACGTGATCCCCGACCTCGACACCCGCTACGGGATCGACTTCGTGCTGTTCGACGCCGAGGAGTTCATTTTCGACATGGACGGGCGGTTCTTCGTCGGGTCGGAGTATTTCGCCCGGCAGTACGTCAGGCAGCCGCCGCCCTACCGTTACCGCTGGGGCGTGCTGGTCGACATGATCGGCGACGCCGACCTGCAGATCTACGAGGAGCGCTACAGCATGAGCTGGCCGCAGACGCGCCGGCTGGTCGAGCAGATTTGGGCCACGGCGGAGCGGCTGGACGTGCGCGAGTTCATCCATCGGCCCAAGTACGCGATACTCGACGACCACATTCCGCTGAACCGCATCGCGGGCATTCCCACCTGCTGCATCATCGACTACGACTACCCCTACTGGCACACCGAGGCCGACACGCCCGACAAGTGCTCCCCCCTGAGCCTGGCCAAGGTGGGCTGGGTGCTGTGGGAGTGGCTGAAGCAAGTTCGGTGATGGGGCACGGGAAGTAAGACCCGCGAACTTTGGGAGATTCGACGTGGCTGATCCTGCCGTGAAAACCCTGCCGCTCATTTTCGCCTGCCTGCTGCTGGGCTGCGGGGGCGAGTCGGCGCCGCGCCGGGGGCTCGACGACTTCGAACATTTCGGCGCGCTGCCGTACCTATCGGCCACCCGCGATGCGCGCCTGGCCGACGAGCTGGCGCGGATCGTCGAGGAAGGCGGCACGCCCGAGCAGCTTACTCCGGCCGACGATGCGGAAAGCCTTGGCGCCGCCCTCCTGGCGTTGTTTCCCGAAGACCGCCTGCCCAGGCTCGTTGCGCGGTCGGAGGAGCTGATGCCGCCCGCCGAGTTCCGCTTCGACCCGGTGGGCCTTCAGCACGCCATTGCCTTCCGCCGGAAACACGACCGCCAGCGGCTCGAAGCCCGCGAAGCCTTGCAGCGTCCCCAGCGGCGCTTGGGTATCCGGCTGGTGGGCGGATTCGCCGCCGATACGTCGGTCATCGACGCCGTGCGGTTATGTGCCCGACTCGAGGCCTTCCAGGCCGCCGAACAGCTCGACGAGGGCGATCTCGACGGCGCCCTCGACGCGGTCGGCCGGATGCTCGCCTTCGCAGAACGCCTCGGGGCGAAGAAACACCTCGACGCCCGGCTGCACGCCGCGTACCTCCGTGCCGAAACCATGGCCGTGATGCACGCGGTAGTGACCCACCACAGCGCCACCGGAGAACACCTGCAAGCCCTCCTGCAGACCGTCCAAGGGCAGTTGCACACGTGGCCGGACGACGCCGGCGCCTGGATCGGCGAGCGCGCCATCGGGCTGCACGCCTATGAACTGGTGCGCGACGGGGCGCTGCCGGCCCTGCTCACCGAGGAGGAGATCGAAGACTTCAAACGGGAAGGCGACTTGCGGCTGATCGCCGCCGCCGCGCAACGCCACGCCGACGACGATCAGCTTTATTACCTCGAGACGATGCGGCAGGTCATCCGGGCATGCGAGAAGCCCTACCACACCCGGCGGCCGTTGTTCGACTCCATAGAAGACGAGTTGCAGCAACGGTGGGGCTCGCCCGAGTACCCCCTCGTCGCCGGCCGGCTGCTGTTGAAGGACGTGGCCGCCGGTCAGACCCTCCAGGCGCGCGACCGGGCGAACGTTGAAGCTTGGGCCCTGGCCCTGGCCGCCGCCACCGGCCAAACCGTGCCGCAACCGATCAATCCCCTGACCGGCAAGCGATACCAATTGACCCGCGACGACGCGCTCATCGTCGTGGCGTGTATCGGCGCGGGACGCGACGCCGACCGCCTGCGGGTGTACGTGCCCGACTTCACCCAGCCCTGATCCCTCCCATGGCACGAAAGAGCAGCCGTCGCGAGTTCCTCCGAGGCAAGGCGGCGGCCGATGCGCTGGCCGACGCCGCCGCCGGCCCGCTCGCCGAAGCTCCGCCGGGGCCGGGCTGCGCCGGGGGCGGCTACGTCGTCCGCGTCTCGCGCAGGGCGATGGCCTGCGAGTTCGAAGTGTTGCTCAACGCCGGGCAGCATCCGGAAGGCGACGACGCGGCCCTCCGCGCACTCGACCTGCTCGAGCCGCTCGAAGCGCAGCTCTCGGTATTCCGACCCGACAGCGCGGTTTCCGCGCTGAACCGCGCCGCGGCGGCCGGGCCGGTCCAAGTGGAAACGCCGCTGTTCGAACTGCTGGAGCTTGCCCAGCGGCTCCACGCGGCGACGAACCAAGCGTTCGACATCACCGCGGCTCCGCTAGGGGAGGCCTGGGGCTTCGACCGGCGAGCGCCTCGCGTACCGCCGGAAGCCGAACTGCAGCAGGCCCGGGCGTTGGTCGGCGGGCATTTGCTCGACTTGGACCCGCAACGGCGAACAGTGCGCTTTTCGAAGGAGGGCGTGCGAGTGAACCTGGGCGGCATCGGCAAGGGGTACGCGCTCGACCGATGCGCCGAGGCCCTGGCCGCGGCCGGCGCCGAGCACTTCCTCGTCCACGCCAGCGGGAGCAGCATCGCGGCTCGGGGCGATTGCCTCGCCGACCCACCCGGCTGGATTGTCGGTATTCCGCACCCGCTTCGGCCCGGCCGCCGTCTGGCCGAGTTGCGCCTGGTGGACCGGGCACTGGCCACCTCCGGCTCGCGATTCCAGTCGTTCGTCCACGAGGGGCGCCGTTTTTCGCACGTGCTCGACCCGCGCACCGGCTGGCCGGCCGAAGGCGTGTTGGCGGCTACCGCGCTTGCCCCCGATGCGGCCACGGCCGACGCCCTTTCCACCGCGTTTTTCGTCCTTGGCCCGGAGGGCACGCGGCAATTTTGCCAGGAGCACGCCGACGTTGCGGCGGTCCTGTGCACCCGGTCCAGCGAGAGGGGCGGTTACGATATCCGCCACTTCGGTCTGGATGAGGGCATCCTGCGGCAGCCAGCCTATTTTCCATCTTGCTCGCAGTATTGATGACGATGTAGGGCGGTGACAAGCAAGCCACGGTCTGTTCCCACGCTCCAGGAATGCCCCCGGCTTGCCCAGCGATTTTGCAGGCCTAGTTAATTTGACCCTCCCCCTTTTCTTCCCGCCAACCGGGCCATGCCCGAAAAGCCCGCCGCCCGCCTTGCCCATCGGACGCGGGCTGGTATAATCTTGTCGAGGTGATACTTCCCCAGTCCCGTATCCCGGGTGCGTTGGCTATGGCTTCCGTTTTTCGTAGCACGATCGTTGGGCTGGCGGTGGCAAGCTTCGCCGCGCTGGCGCTGGTGGGCGACGGGCTGCACGGGCTGCCCGGCTTCCAGCACGGGATCGTCCCGCACCAGGGCTACTGCACGGGTCACCGGGAGTGTCCCTGCCGGGTTGCCCCTCCGGCTTGCTGCGCCGGCCCGGGGTGCGGCGCGGTCGGCAAACCGGAGGCGCCGCCGGAGCCGGGCTGCCCATCGCAACAGCATACCTGCCCGGTCTGCCGACTGCTAGCCCAGGCGAAAGCCCCGGTCGCCGCGGCGGGGACGCCTCCTTTGGGGGAAACGGTTCCCGACGCCCCGGCGCTTTCTTCATCTTTCTACGTCTTCCTGCCGGTCCGCGCCTTCGACGCCCGCGGGCCGCCCCGAGGGGTTTAGCGCGGATTATTCATGTAGGGTGGGACGAGATCGCGTAAGTCCTTGGTGGGACTGCGCAAGCCACGCTTAGCCCGTTGGCACGCCGTGCGCTGGAACCAAGCCCGGCCGAGTGACCGAAGTCCCACCAGGATCTTGGCTTGCTTGTCACCACCCTACATCGTCATGAATAATCCGGGTTCGCCGGAATCTGCCGACGTTTGCCCGAACCGAAGACGACCACACCGTGATCGTGGTCGGTCCGGTTGCGCGACCCCGGCCTGCTGACGCAGGCTGAAACCGGGTCGCCTTCGCAGCTAGCTGTCTATTTTTTCACGCCATTTCCCTCTTGCGAGGAAAGGACTAGACCCCATGTACCGCAACAACCTACTTCGAAGTCATCGGCACGGTTTGACCCTGTTGGAACTCGTGGTCGTCATGACCATTCTCATTGCCCTGGCCGGCATCCTGGTGGCCATGTTTCCGGGCATGCTGCGATATGCCCACACCTCGACCGGCGCGACGAACATGCCGGAACTGAACAAGATTTTCCACATGCACCATCAAACCCGGCGCGGATGGCCGAACTACCTGGACAACCTCGTTGCCGGGAGCAGCCTGTACGCCAGGCTGCCGGGATACGAGGAGGGGCACGGCTATTACCTGGCTTCGCATCCGTTGAGCGAGGACGAGGCACACGCGCTGCGTAACGCGGGGCTCACCCACGTGTTCAACCTGACCGGCGACCACGTGAGCGACGCCACGTTCGACTGTTACGGCCCGGCATACCCGGCCGCGCCCCCCTTGAGCGAGGCGGTGCCCATTGAGGCCGGGGTGACCGTAGCCCGCCTAGTGAACGATCACGACATCGAGAAGTTCAAGGGCGACCTCGACCACGTGTATATCGTATTCGGCGTGGGCCAGGCGACGCCGTTGGTAGGGCCCGGCGGCATGATGCAGGACGCGCCCATCCACTTCGACGATGCGGCGGGCACGCGGCCGAACGAGGTCTATTCCCGGTTCGCCGCCGTATTCGACCTCGGCGACGACCATGGCCATGACGACGGCGAGGAGCACGACCATGGCCACCACCATGGTCACGGCTCCGCCAAGTTTGTGACCTGCGTGGGCTTGCATCGTAGCGGCATTGCCGTCCCGTGGATGCCGCTAAGGGGATTCCACGACGACGATCACAGCCATTGAATGCGCTTAGTCGAACTCGGGCCGGGTGGGACCGTCCCGCAGCAGCATGCCGGAGGCGCGGTGGCCGGGTCGATCGAATCGGCCACGCTGCCGACCGCGCCGTCGGCGAACAGGAAGTTGCTCACGCCCGGGTGCCGGCTGCCGAAGCTGCCCGCCACCAGCGGGGGCGGCGGGGCGTCGTCCATCGCCCAGCCGTTCCACCGGTGGCCGAACCCCGCCA
>PWXP01000119.1 GCA_003561895.1 Planctomycetaceae bacterium
AATCAGGGCCAGCACGAGCATGACGACCATGTGGAAGATCAGACTGACCAGCCAGCTTGGGGTCTGCTTCACGGCGTTGCGCAACCACAAGCCGAAGGCGCCCACCTCCCTGAGTTCCTCCAATTCCTCGCGCACGCCGACGGCTCGGGTGCCGCGCACCTGCTCGACTTGCCCGGTGGCGGCGCCCGTCTTGGCAGCCGGCTGGGGTTTTGCTGCGGGCCGGGCGGAATCAGCGGTATTGGCCATTGTTTCTATCCTCCTTCGGAAGGACGCAAACTTTTTGGGACTTTCCGGCACGGGGTCCGACTCCCTGCACGCCCGCCTGAACGCGCCGGCAACCGGCTATTCCAAGCTTACCCATTTGGTCCATCAGGGGCAATATGGCGCCCTTTGTTGTGCGGTCAGCGCCCCCTTGCATAAACCGCTGGATGGGCGATTTGCAGGGCGACACCGCCCCGCCGCGCCCCTTGGCACCACCCGGCAGGTCACTACCCGCCAAAATGCCGGACACTTTGTTGCGTGCCTCACTGGGTATTTCGCCAGGAGGGCCATCCGTTATTCCACGGCCTTTCTCCCCTTTCCCTTTTCCCTCCTGAGGCGAGCGATTCTGCTAGCATTTCGCAAGGTTATGATCGACGCCCTTCCACGCCGGTGCCGATCGGCCTATAATGCACACTTTGCATTTCCTTTCCCGGAGAACCTCCATGCCGGCGACCAAGGGTAAGAAGAAGAAAAAGGCCGAGACCGTGTTCCTCGTGTGCGAGGAGACGGGCGATTACAACTACTCGCTGCGCCGAAGGCCGGGCGGAGAGAAGCTCAAGCTCAAAAAGTATTCTCCTCGCCTTCGTAAGCACACGATGCACAGCGAGAAGAAGAAGTAGGGCGGCGTCGGGAAGCCCTCCATGGCAAAGCACTGGCGCATCCACTCGCACGATCGGGACCGCATCGACATGCTCGCTCGGGGGGCGGCGATCCCCGCCGTGGTC
Source organism: Planctomycetaceae bacterium (assembly GCA_003561895.1). Lineage (GTDB taxonomy): Bacteria > Planctomycetota > Planctomycetia > Pirellulales > Thermoguttaceae > PWXP01. The sequence continues at coordinate 987 of PWXP01000119.1, forward strand.
GCCCAACTCCTGGTCTGTCGCGGCGTGACGGACCCCCGCGATGCCCGCGTCTTCCTCGATCCCAAACTCTCCGCCCTCCGGCCGCCGGAGGAACTGCCCGGCTGCGCCGAGGCGGCGCGGCACATCCATCAAGCCGTTGCGGCGAATCGGCGGATCGTCGTCTACGGCGATTACGACGTGGATGGGATGACCGCCACGGCAATCCTCTGGCTGTGCCTACGGATGCTGGGTGCCCGGGCAAGCTACTACGTACCCCACCGCGTCGAGGAGGGCTACGGCCTGCACGCCGACGCCATCGGCAAACTGGCCGCGGAATCGGCCGGGTTGATCATCACCGTCGATTGCGGCATCGGCAGCGTCGAGGAGGCGCAGCAGGCCCGGCGGCTCGGAGTCGACCTGATCATCACCGACCACCACGAGCCGCCCGCCGTCCTGCCGGAGGCCCTTTCCATCGTCCACCCCCGGCTGCCCGGCGCAGCCTACCCCTTCGGCGGCCTGAGCGGATCCGGCGTGGCGCTGAAGCTGGCTTGGGCCGTGTGCCAGCAGGCCGGCCAAGCGAAGCGGGTGGGGCAGCGGATGCGCGATTTTCTGGTCCAGGCGGTCGGGCTTGCGGCCCTGGGCACCGTGGCCGACGTCGTGCCGCTGGTCGATGAGAACCGCGTGCTGGTTTGCCACGGACTCAGCAGCCTGGCCGAGCGTCCCACGCCGGGTATCGCCGAAATGCTGAAGCTCACCGACTTGGACAAGAAGGCGCGGCTGGACGCCGAGGACGTGGCCTTCACGCTCGCCCCGCGGCTGAACGCCGCCGGCCGGCTGGGCCAGCCCACCTTGGGCGTCGAACTGCTGTTGACCGACCGGCCCGACCGGGCCGCCGAGTTGGCCCAGTATCTCAACGGATTGAACGGGCAGCGCCAGTCGATCGAGCGGAGCATCCAGCTTGCCGCCGGCAAGCTGGCCCGGGCGGAGAGCGACCCCCCCGCCGAACCGGCCCTGGTGCTGGCCGCCCGGGGATGGCACCCGGGGGTCATCGGCATCGTCGCCGGCCGGCTCGCCGAGAAGTATCACCGGCCGGTCGTACTGGTCGCCTGGGACTCGATGGGGGCGAAGCCGGGCGTGGGCTCGGCCCGCAGCATTCCCGGCTTCAACCTGCACGCGGCGCTGGAGGCGTGCGGCGATTATCTGCTCTCCAGCGGCGGGCACGCGGCGGCGGCCGGGCTGCGCATCGAGGAGGGCCGGTTCGACGCCTTCCGCGCCGCCTTCTGCGAAGTCGTCGCCCAGCAGTTGGACCGCGCCGCCACCTCGCCCGAACTGGCCATCGACACCGAGGCGCCCCTAAGCGCGTTCACCCTCCGAGCGGTCGAACAGATCGACCGCCTCGCCCCGTTCGGCGAGGGCAACCGGGAGCCGCTGATGTGCACCAACGGCGTCACCCTGGCCGGGCCCCCGCGAACCATGGGCGACGGGCGGCACCTGGCCCTTCGGGTGAAGCAGCATGACGTTACCTTCCGGGCGGTCGCGTTCGGCGGCGGCGAGTGGGCCGAGCCGCTGGCGAACCTCGCCGCACCCATGGACATCGCCTTCCGCCCCGTCATCAACACGTTCCGCGGCCGGCGCAACGTGGAACTCCGGCTGATCGACTGGAAACCCGGTGGCAGGCCGCCGTCGGCCGAGGTAAAGCAGGGGTAACCGTTCACGGGGGGGACTGTCCCCTTCGCATGTACCCGAAATGCCCCGAGGCGGGCGAACGGCCGCCTTAACGGGCAGGCGCACACACGACCAAAGCACCAGAGGAGTTCACCATGCAATTTTGGTACACGACCGGCTGTGCGGCCCTGGCCGCGGCGTGGTTGTGGCTCGGCGCAGCGGCCAACGGGCTGGCCGGACAACCCCAGCCGCAACCGAACATCCTCTGGCTCGACGCCGAGGACGCGAACGTCAATTGGATCGGGTGCTACGGGAACCCTGCGGCCACTACGCCGAACATCGACCGGCTGGCCGGCGAGGGCTTTCGCTATACCCGGGCGTTTGCCAACGCGCCGGTCTGCGCCCCCTCGCGCAGCACGTGGATTACCGGTGTGCTGGCCCTTTCCATGGGAACCCACCCCATGCGAAGCCGCTACCACATCCCGCACGAGGAGCTTTACGATACCGATCGCGATCCCGACAACGTCATCAACCTCGCCGGCCGCCCGGAGCATCAGGAGGACCTCGAAGCGATGCGCGCCGAGCTGCGCAACTGGCAGTTGACCACCTACGACGCCGGCATGATCCCCGAGGAGATGATGACCCGGCGCGCCGCCGAGCACGGCACGACCATTTATGAGATGGTGCGCGATCCGGACCTGTACGACCTGCCGGGTTATCTCGACGCGGCCGACCTCGCGCTCGAAGCCGATCCAACAAACGCCGATAGCCTGATCGAACTGCTCGAAAGCGACGATCCCGGCATGCGCTACTGGGGCGCCGCCGGGATGCTCATGCTGGAAGAGCTGAGCGGGCGGGCCGTCGAGGCGCTCAAATCGCGGCTGGACGATGCGTCGCACGAGGTGCGCGCCATGGCGGCCTGGGGCCTGATCGACGCCGGCGAGGAACAGGAGGCGGCGCGGGCATGTCTGACGGCGCTCTTGGAGGAAGGTTCGTACGCCTCGCTTCGCGTGCTCAATATCATCGACCACCTGAACGAGGACCCGGCGGTCTACCGGTCGGCCGTAAAGGCCGCCCAAGGCCCCGGCTACGTCCAGCGAATGAAAGAGTATCTGCTGGAGGTGAAGCGATAGGGCTCTACCGTTTCCGGCCTATTGGTCCTCGCGCACGTGGAATCCTATCCGCCCTTGTGGAGGCGCCGGGAAGGCGCCGCCTTGGGTAACCTGGGAACGGTTGGGCCGTTGGGCCGATGGCTGGGTATCGGGGGGCTGGGTATCGGGGGGCTGGGTATCGGGGGGCTGGGTATCGCAGGGGTGTTCCCCAGCGCGTTCCCTCGTTATTGTACACAAATCCGTGCCGCGCCCGCCGACATCTTCACCTCCCCTCCGGGGAAGTCGGACGCGGTAGCGGCCGGGTGGGGCACCTCAAATAGAAACGCATGGTCCAAGAACAGTTCCTCAATGTAATCGATGTTGACGAGGCCGAGCGGCGGTTTCGCGAAGCGATCCGGCTGGAACCCCTCGGCGCCGAGGAGGTGCCGCTCAACGCGGCGCTGGGCCGCGTCTTGGCCGCCGACGTGGTGGCGGAGGTCGACGTGCCCTCGTTCGACCGCTCGAACTACGACGGCTACGCCCTCCGCGCGGCCGATACCTACGGCGCCGAGGAAGAACAGCCGCGGGCGCTCGCCCTGCTCGACGAGACGCTGGCCACCGGCGTCGTGCCGCAAGGGACCGTCGAGCCCGGCCGGGCGGTGGCCATCGCCACCGGGGCCATGCTGCCCCGCGGGGCCGACGCCGTCGTGATGGTCGAGCATACCGATGAAGTCGCGAACCTAAAGGGGACAGTCCCATTTTCGCGGCACACCGGGCCGGCTGTGGGGCCGGCCGGAGCACATGCCGCGAAAATTGGGACAGTCCCCCAGGCCGTCGAGCATACCGATGACCACGCCCGCACGCTGCTGGTGCGCCGGGCCGTGGTGCCGGGCCATGGCGTGGCGTTCGCCGGGAGCGACATCGCCGCGGGCGAAACCGTGCTGTGGCGAGGGCAGGTGCTCACCAGCCGCGAGACGGGCGTGCTGGCGGCCGTCGGGCGCGAGCGGGTGGCCGTGCGCCGCCGGCCCGCGGTGGCAATCCTGTCGACCGGCGACGAGATCATCGCGCCCGGCCGGCCCATGCGCCCGCCGCTGGTCTACGATTCCAACGCCCGCATCCTGGCCGACGCCGTGCGCGAGCTGGGCGGCGAGCCGCTGGCGCTGGGCATTGTGCCCGACCGGCTCGACGTGCTCCGCGAGAAGCTCCGCGCCGCGCTTCAGCGGGCCGACGCCGTGCTGCTTTCCGGCGGTACGAGCAAGGGCGAGGGCGACCTCTCGTACCGCGCCGTGGCCGAACTGGACGAGCCGGGAATCGTGGCGCACGGGGGGGCGCTGAAGCCGGGCAAACCCATCTGCCTGGCCGCCCACCGCGGCAAGCCGGTGGTTATCCTCCCGGGCTTTCCCACCTCGGCCATTTTCACCTTTCACCAGTTCGTCGCGCCGGTCCTCCGCCGGCTTGCCGGGCTGCCGGCCGAGCAGCGAAACACCCTCCGCGCCGCCATGGCCGTCAAAGTGAACTCCGAAATCGGCCGGACCGAGTACCTGCTGGTCGGCCTGGTCGAAGCCGGAAAGCAGATGGTCGCCTATCCGATGGGCAAGGGTTCGGGCTCGGTAACCACGTTCAGCCGGGCCGACGGGTTCATTACCATCGCGCGGCAGGAAGAAATCGTCGAAGCCGGCGCCGCGCGCCACGTGCAGCTTCTCGGACGCGAACTCCGACCGGCCGACCTGGTGGTCATCGGCAGCCATTGCGTCGGGCTCGATATGCTGCTGGGCAAGCTCCAGGAGCGGGGGTTCACGGTGAAGTTCCTGGCCGTGGGCTCGACGGCCGGCCTGGAAGCCGCTCGCCGCGCCGAGTGCGACCTGGCCGGCATACACCTGCTCGACCCGGCCACCGGCCGCTACAACGACCCGTTCGTCGATGAAACCATGGAACTGGTCTGCGGGTACGGCCGGCTGCAAGGCATCGTCTTCCGCCCGGGGGACCCGCGGTTCGAAGGGCGCGACGCGCGGGAAGCCGTCGCGCGGGCGAAGCAGGAGGCCAATTGCGTTATGGTCAACCGCAACGCCGGCAGCGGCACGCGGATTCTGATCGACCGGTTGCTCGGCGGGGTGCAGCCGGCCGGGTACGCGGTGCAGGCGAAGAGCCACAACGCGGTGGCGGCGGCGGTGGCGCAGGGGCGGGCCGACTGGGGCGTGGCCGTCGAGTGGGTCGCGCGGCGCGGCAAACTCGGCTTCCTGCCGCTCGAACGGGAGCAATACGATTTCGCCATTCCGAAGGCACGGCTCGCCCGCCCCGGCGTTGCCGCGTTCCGCAACCTGCTGGCCGAGGCCGACGTGCGTGAGGAACTTCGGCGCTTCCTCGAGTAAAAACCGCGCCCCCGGTTGTTGACAAGCCCGGCGGCTGCTTGCTATGATAGCACTCGTACGGCCAATCGGCCGGGGCGAATTGGCCCGGGCGTTGGCGCCATTCGGCTTTTGCGTTGCAATCGTTCACGGACCGGCCGGGGACGGGTCCATTTTTCGGCAAACAGACGCTGTTTTCGGAAAGAAACGATGCCCGAAAAATGACCCCCTCTCCCTGGCCCTCCGAAAGGGGGGGCAGGGCCCATTGAACGGCTGCTGGGTTTTCAGGTGCGCACCGGGCCGGCGTTGCCGGCCCATGCCGCGGCGCCGTTGCCCGGCAAGGCAGCCTGTACCTTGAAGCGGAACGGCCGGTCGAACGACAACCGTTGGGGTGGGTATCATGACGCGCGCCGACCTGGATGCGATTTACCGGGAGCATCGCCGGACCCTCATATCCATCGCGATGTCCATCACGAAGTGCCGCAGCCGGGCGGAAGACGCGGTGCAAACGGCCTTCTGCCGCCTTTGCGCTTCCGGCCAAAGGCCCAACGGCGATGGGCTGGCGTACGCGTTTGCCGCGGTTCGGAATGCCGCCGTCGAAGCGCCCGGCGCCGCGCTCGAGGCCGCCGACGTCCCGAGCACCGAACCCGATCCGCGCCAGGACCCCCTGTGGGACCTGATTGCCAGCGAAGACTGCGAACTCGTCCGGGCCGTGGTCCGGGCGCTGCCGATTCGCCAGCGGGAAGTGGTGGTGCTGCGGTGGTACACGGGCTGGACCTTTCGGAAAATCGCCGCGGCGCTGGACGAGCCGTTGGCCACGGTCACTTCCCGCTACCGGCGGGCCTTGAAGCAGCTTCGAGAGGCCCTGGAGGCGCCCAATTGGTCCAGGCCGGCGGTGCCGAGGTGAGGGGGGGTATTAACGGGGGGGGCCGGCTCCTGAATCCCGCCGAGAGGGCCGAAAATAAACCAATACGAGTGGACGCGACCCCCTTGTTGTGGGCGCATTTCGGAGAAAACTACCATTTTATAGGTATGTTCAAACGGCCCGTAGGGGACGAAAGTGCGGGCAGCTTGAAACTTTTTCAAAAATTGGATGCATAAAATCGGCCTCGAAACCAGTGTTAACTAATAGAGGGCGATGTTGTCCGCCGGTCGCACGGCGCACCCGGGGCCGGTCGGCCAGCAACCATGTCGCAGAACGAATGGTGGCGAAGAGTTGAGAAAGGTAACCGTTCACAGGGGGACTGTCCCAATTTTCGCGGCGCAAAGGGCGATTTGCCCAATGAGTGACCGTTTCCGCCGCGAAAATAGGACTGTCCCCTTCGCATCGAGCGGAGAAAACAGCCCGCGCCGCCCCGTGAACGGTTACTGAGAAAGGAACCAACCGTTCGCAGGCGGGCTCTTGCAAACGGAAACACCGCTAATTATACTAGGTGGAAACTGGGTAGAGGTGGGCCCTTGCAACCGGAAACGCCGCCAATTACAATAGGCGGTAGCCGGGTGGGGGGGCCCTTGCAATCGGAGTGCGGGCAATTACAATGGTACAATGGCTCTTGCGTTTCGATAGGTGTAGCGTGCTTGGTCCAAAGACGGCACAGCGGCGTGTGCCTAGAAACGGAAGAGCCGGAATCCTGCTTGCCGCTGGGAATCGGGGCTATGGCGGGGTGCTTGACGCGTACGATTCCCGCGTGTTAGAATAAACCGCTCGTTCCCGGGTGGCACCCGCGCGATGGCCCCGGGGCCCGGGAACGGTTACCCACAGGAGGACAAGCGAAAATGTAGCAGACACCACGAGTGCGAGGGAGTGCCTTGCCCGAGAACGGCCTCAGGCAAGGAAGAAGCAAACAGGCCGAACTAACACCATGATGAGGAGTTACTTATGAAAACGAAAACCGTTGTTTTGACCGCCGTCCTGGGGATGCTCGTAGCATGCACGGCGATGGGTGACATGATCGTGGCAACGCAATACTTCCGCCCAGGCCAAGGACTCGAGCCAGACCATTACACCGAGGGGGAAAAGGATTGGGTCGCGGACGGCTGGACACTCGCCGAGACGTTGACCTCAGACTTTCTGCCGGTCGGGGGTACGATGGGAGGTACAATTACCTCCTGGGCGTATGAGTACGATCACGGAACGCACAGCACGTTCGGGTTTCAGTACCGCTATGATGTATCTAAGCATTGGCTTAGCTACGCTAACCTCCCAGGCGCGTGGTATAACCTCGCTATAAGCGAGTTCGGCTCAGGAAACCAAGGCAGCTCTACTGAAAGAACCGGAGAACCGACTTGGGAAGACGGAGCGCCGCTTTTTCTTCGACGCGTCGCTACCGGTCCTGCCAAGGAAACCATCCGCATCCAATGGAACGCCGATTGGCCTGGTAATCCTCAGCCGCCACCCGAATGGGGGGACATTGGTACCGAAATACACGTTGGGCAGTATTCGGCCGATATGTGGTTTGTTACCGATGTGGAGGAGTACGGTGTCTTGACGAGTACTATGTTCAACCATGACGGCAATGCCAGCGGGATGATTCTGGCTCCCGTCCCGGAGCCGACGTCCATTACCCTGCTGATCGTCGGCGCATTGCTGGCGCTCGGCCGCCGGCGGCGGAAGGTTTCGGCCTAACGCAAC
>PWXP01000241.1 GCA_003561895.1 Planctomycetaceae bacterium
AAGTGGGCAGGTCGAACCCCGCGCCATATCGGCACGGCCGGTCGATCAGTCCTTCCGTCTCACAGAACCGGAACATCGCCTTGGCCCGGCGGATATCGCCTGCCAATGTCACGGGGCCTCGCCCCTTGGCGAAGACGGCGCGCAGCTTCCGAAAGTCGTCCGGCGTCAGGTCCGCCACGGCACGGTGCTTCCCCAACACGTCGATGATTCGGGAGCAGGTATCGTGGTAGTCCGTCCACGTCATCGGCCGAAGCTCGCCGCTGTCCCGGAGTGAAGCCTTGGCGGCGAGGAACTTGTTGGCGGCTTCGCCAAGGGTGGTGCGCTCGTCGTCCTTCGGGCGGGGTTCTCGGCCGGCTCGAAGATCGTCGATCGTGCGATGGTACTCGGCGAGTGCCGCCCCGCTGCCGTAGTCGGGCAACGCCGGGTCGATTTTGCCGAAGTACCTGATGGTACCGCGAATCTTGCGGCCCCACCGCATGGTGGCATGCGCCAAGAGGGGTACCTTGTCCTTGGCCTTGTGTCGGCGGGCGGATTCGAGAACGGCGGCTTTATCGTTCGCCTTGGGTCGGGTAGAATTGCTCATGCTTGGCACCTCCTGCTTGAACTGGTATCGGTGTCCGGTGAGACGCCCGCCACACCCCGGCGGGCGTCGTTTCACACCCACAGATTCTAACAGGGTGTCAGAACGGGAGTCAACTAGGGGCGCCAAGAATGGGCGAAAGTGGAGAAAATACCGTAAAACAATGCACGAAAAGGCAATGCCGGTCGGAGCATGTCAAGCGTTCACGGGTCGGTGGCGCAGGCTGTCTTCTCCGCTGCATGCGTAAGTTGGTTCCCACCGCCCGGGCGAGGCCGATCACCGGTAGTCGGTCGCTTCCCGGCCGCAAATGTACCGGCGCCACCCGTCCAAGTGCTGCTTGGGCAAGCTGTTCTCGCGCACGATTTCCGTCTCGACCTCTCGCTCGGTATTCGGCAGGTGCACGCGTACTTTCAGCCGGCCGTCGGGCTTGTAGTGGAACAGCACCTCGACGGGCGAGTGCGGGGGCAGGTCGCGCGGCAGGTCGCGCACCGAGCAGCGGCCGATCTGCGAGCACTCCTCGGCGGCCGGGCTCTCCCCCTCGACAATCTGCACCAAAATCGACCGCTGGTTCGGCTTAGACGTTTTGAACACGCGGCGGGCGGTCACCGGCAGCGGCGTGTTGCGCGGAATAATGACCCCGTTCCGCTTGCGCTGGGTCTGCGGGTCCGTGCCCACGACCCCCAGGCTGTGCGAGTTCACGTTCCGGATGCAGAATCCCGCCCGCTCGCCCCGCTGCTTCGCCAGCACCAAGCCCGTCCGCAACGCCGCCCCGTGCCCGACGGCCTCGTCGGCCGCCACCGAGGCGTCGGGCTCCTTGCCGGAAAGCTCGGCCAGCATGCGGCGGACCATGGGCATGCGGGTGGAGCCGCCCACCAGCAGCACGCGCTCGATGTCACCCCACTCCAACCCGGCCGCCCTCATCGTCTGCACGGCCGTGAACCGGGTGCGGTCCAGCAGGTCCTGGGTGGCCTCCTCGTATTGTTGGCGGGTCACTTCGACGCGCGACGAGAAGCCCTTGTAGTCGCAAGCCACCGACGCCTTGCTGCGGGCCGAGAGGGTGCGCTTGGCATCTTCGCACTCGCGCCAGAGCCGAGCGGCCGTGCTCGGGTCTTCCCGCGGATCGATGTAGTGCTCCCGGATGAAGGTCTCCGCTACCAGGTCCACCAGGCGGTGGTCCCAGTCGTAACCGCCAAGCTGCACGTCGCCGTCGGTGGCCAGGGCGATGAACTCGCTGCCGCGGATTTCCATGATGGTCACGTCGAACGTCCCCCCGCCCAGGTCGTAAACCAGGATGCGCCGCGGCTCGTCGGTGCTCCCCTCGGCGTTGAGGAAACCCTGCTGGAACCCGAAGGCCACGGCCGCCGCGGTGGGCTCGTTGATGATGTCGAGCACCTGGAACCCGGCCATGTAGCCGGCGTCCTGGGTGGCCTTGCGGCGCACCTCGTCGAAGTACGCCGGCACGGTGATGACCACCTTCTCGAAGGGGCCCACCTGCGCCTCGGCGTCGCGCCGCAGCTTGTCGAGGATCCAGGCTTCGATCACTTCGGGCGGGTACTGCTTGCCGTCGAACACCTTGTGGAACACGCGGTGCCCCACGTCGCGCTTGGAGCATTCGGCCACCCGTTCGGCCTCGGTGGTCATCGCCTTCATGGCCTCCTTGCCCACCACCACGTCGTCCCCGTCGAAGAGCACCACGCTGGGGGTCACGCGGTCGCCTTCGGCGTTGACAAGGGTAGCGGGATGGCCGTGCTCGTTGAGGCTCGCGACCACCGAATAGGTGGTGCCCAGGTCAATGCCGACAATCGGTTCCTGCGATCCGTTGGTCATGTTGGTTTCGTTTGTTGCCAAAACACCGAGATGCCCAACCATCGGTCCGGGAAGGTTGTATGGGCAATGCCCGTCAGAGGTAGCTAGAAAGCGGGGTTACCAGCCCCCGCGGGGACCGGCCGAAACTTCCAGTCTACCCGGAATCGGCCGAAACCTCAAGCGGTTACGAAACCGCCGCGCCGGGTGAACCTGGACGCAGCAACGGCCAAGTTCACCCACGCGCCGGAGTTGTGCGACGGGTATCGCGTGGGCGAATCCGGCTGCTGAGACAGCCGGAATCACCCACCCTACAATACCACTGCGGATAGCGTCCGCGGTGTTCGTACTGCTCACTCCCGACGGCGCATCGGATGCACAACGAACGGACCGGCGGCCGGTGCACGCCCAGCCAAACCGAAAGCCGGTCGTACCAAGCCCTGCTCGGCCGCGAATAAAGCGAGATTCGGGGCTCCCCGCCCCGAAGCCCGCACGCCGGAATCAATACATGTCCTCACCGCCGTGGGGCGGATGGGCCGGCGCCTTCTCTTCCTTGGGCTTCTCGGCCACCAGGGCGTCGCTGGTCAACAGCAGCGTGGCGACACTGGCGGCGTTCTGCAGGGCGATTCGGGTGACCTTGGTCGGGTCGATCACGCCGGCCTTGACCAGGTCCTCGTATTCGGCCTTGGCTGCGTTGTAGCCGGTGTTGCCCTTCATCTCGCTGACCTTCTCGCACACGATGCCGCCGTCCTGCCCGGCGTTGCCCGCAATCTGCGTCAGCGGCGAGCGGCACGCACGAAGCACGATCTTGTAGCCGACTTCTTCGTCGCCGCTGATCCCCTCGGGCTTGACTGTCGCGGCCGCGCGGAGCAGGGCCACGCCGCCGCCGGGGAGAATTCCCTCCTCGACCGCAGCGCGGGTGGCGTGCAGGGCGTCCTCGACGCGGGCCTTCCGATCCTTCATCTCGCTTTCGGTCGCGGCGCCCACGTTGATCTTGGCCACGCCGCCGGCCAGCTTCGCCAGGCGCTCTTCGAGCTTCTCCCGGTCGTAGTCGCTGGTGGTGTTCTCGATCTCGCGGCGGAGCTGCTCGATCCGCCCCTTGATTTCGGAACTCTTGCCGGCGCCCTCGATGACCGTCGTGTTGTCCTTGTCGACCATGATCTTCTTGGCCCGGCCCAGGTCGGTCAGGGTCACGTTCTCGAGCTTCCGGCCGAGGCTTTCGAACAGGGCCGTCCCGCCGGTCAGGATGGCGATGTCTTCGAGCATGGCCTTGCGGCGGTCGCCGTAGCCGGGCGCCTTCACGGCGCAAATTCTCAGGGTGCCGCGCAGGCGGTTGATCACCAGCGTGGCCAGCGCCTCGCCGTCGATGTCTTCGGCCACGATCAGAAGCGGCTTGCCGGCATTGACGACGGCCTCGAGCACGGGCACGAGTTCCTTCACGCTGGAAAGTTTCTTCTCGTGGATCAGCACGTAGGCGTCCTCCAAGACGCACTCCATGCGCTGCGGGTCGGTGACGAAGTACGGCGACAGGTAGCCGCGGTCGAATTGCATGCCCTCGACCCACTCGACCTCGGTGGCGAGGCTCTTGCCTTCGTCGACCGTGATGACGCCGTCCTTGCCAACCCGTTCCATCGCGTCAGCCAAGAGATTGCCGATTTCCTCGTCGTTGTTGGCGGCCACGGAGCCGACCTGCGACATTTCCTTCTTGTCCTTCACGGCGATGGACATTTTCTTCAGCCTGGCCGTGATGTCTTCGACGGCCCGGTCCATGCCGCGTTTCAGTTGCACCGGGTTAACCCCGGCCACGACGGCCCGAAGACCCTCGTTGAAAATGGACTCGGCCAGGAGGGTGGCCGTGGTGGTGCCGTCGCCGGCCACGTCGCTGGTCTTGGAAGCGACCTCGCGGACCATCCGCGCGCCCATGTTCTCGTAGACGTCTTCGAGGTCGACCTCTTTGGCCACGGTCACGCCGTCCTTGGTGACGGTCGGCGAGCCGAAGCTCTTCTGAAGGATGACGTTCCGCCCGCGCGGCCCCAAGGTCACCCGCACCGCTTGGGCCAGTTTGGAAACGCCGCGCCGCAGGGCGTCGCGGGCTTCCTGGTCGAATGCGATCATTTTTGCCATCGTTGTTTTTCTCCTTGCTATGCTTGCGGCGGGCGGGGCCCGCCATGGATGGTTCGTAACACGGCCTACTCGATCACTGCCAGGACGTCGTCTTCGCGCATCAGCAGCAGTTCGCGGTCTTCGATCTTGAACTGCTCCCCGGCGTAGGAGCTGAACAGCACGCGGTCGCCTACCTTCACCTGGATTTCCGACCGCGTGCCGTCGTCGAGCAGGCGGCCGTCGCCGACGCTGACCACCGTGCCCCGGCAGGGTTTGTCCTGGGCGGCGTCAGGTAGGACGATCCCACCGGCGGTCACTTCCTCGGCCTCCTCCCGTTCCACGACCAGCCGGTCGCCCAGCGGTTGGAGCTTGATGCTGCCGGCGGATTTCTGTGCGGACTTTTTCTTTGCCATGTGTGTTTGAGCCTCCGAAAACTCATCGCGACTGGAATGTTTTGCCACGGGCCCCGGACCCCATGCCGGGAAGGCCCCGAAACACGCTCCGCGTCGCAGCCGGGGCATCGCAGGGCGAGCCGCCTGCCAATGTTGCGTACGTTCGGCGCGTTTGCACCCCCTTCAAGCAATCGGCGCGCCAATACCGGGCCGATCGGCGCAACCCTGGCCGCAGCGGGCCTTTCCGGCGGTTCTGACCGCCCCGGCAGGCATGAGGAGCCGCCAATCGAGGCATTCGGAAGCCCGTCGCCTCCGGGAAGCTGCCATTTTGGCAGGGCACCGTGGGATAGGCTTCCAGCCTGTCTTTTTCGCGTGCAGCCAATAGCTGGCTGATTTTCAACCAGCCGGCGATTGATTGTTTCCTGTGCGCGGGTTATAGGCCATGACCCAGCGCCACCGTACCCGCCGCGTGCTCGAAGCCCTACAGGACACGCCCGTGGTCTACATTCATGGGGCTCGGCAGACGGGCAAGAGCCCACTCGTTCAGGCCGTCGCCAAGGGGCCGCACCGCGCCCGCTATTACACCCTCGACGCGGCCGCGATCCTGGCCGATCTGGTTGGGGAGCGCTTTCGCCAAGGGTTCGTCTTGCACACCGGCGATTCCGCCGTATCATTCCAGAAGAACCTGCACGCGCTGCCGGTCGAGTATCTTTGGCGGTAGACGGGGGACGACTGGAATCGTCGTGCCTCGGAGGCCCTGAACCACGTTCTTTGAGCAAGCATGAACAACCCGGCCTGGAGTATTCATCGAGGCGAGGGGCCGCTCGTGGCGGCGGCTATCCATAACGGGCATGAGGTGCGGCCGGAACTGCTACCCCTGTTGGCCATCTCCGAGGCCGACCGCCTGCGCGAGGAAGACCCGTACACGGCCCGCTGGACCGAACTGGCCGGTACCCGAATCGTCGTGCATCGCTCGCGGTTCGAGGCCGACCTGAACCGGGCGCGAGGCCGCGCCGTTTATCTGCGACCGGAAGACGCATGGGGGCTGCAAGTCTGGCAGGAAGAGCCGCCCTACGCCCTCCTGAACCGGTCGTATCGCCTGTACGATATGTTCTACCGGGAGGTTGAAGGGTTGCTGGCCGGGCTGATCGAGCGGCACGGCCGGGTGGTGGTGTTCGACCTGCACACGTACAATCACCGGCGCGGGGGTCGGGCGGCCCAACCCGACCCGCAGGACGCCAGCCCGACCGTCAACCTGGGTACGAGCCACATGGGCCTCCGAAGGTGGGGGCCGGTGGTGGACCGGTTCGAGCAGTCGATGCGAGCGGCCCGCTGGCAGGGCCGACCGCTCGACGTGCGGCGTAACGTAAAGTTCCAAGGCGGGCATTTCGTCCAGTGGATTCACCGGGCCTTCCCCGAAGTGGCGTGTGCCCTGGCCATTGAAGTGAAGAAGGTCTTTATGGACGAATGGACCGGCGCGTTGGAGGAACCGGCGCACGCGGCCTTCGGGCGGGCGTTGGCCGCGGCCGGGCAAGACGTTGTGAAACTCCTCGCGGAGGGTGGTATGGTGCCAGGTAGAAAACGTGGAGCCGAGGCTGCCGCTCGATGAAGGCTCGTCTCTTCCTCGAGGCATGGGGTTGGGGGCTGCTATTCGGGCGGCTCGGCGCCGTCTTCCTCAAGGCACTCGAGTTCTTCGAGCCAGAGGCGTATCTCGTTGTCGTATTCGCTGGCCAGGTCGCCCTTGATGAGTTGGCGGTGGAAACTGGCCGCCCCTTCCTTCACCAGGTCGGCCGCCTCGGCGCTGGGGAAGCGACGTGACGGGTCGGGCGCCACCAGGCCGCGGCAAAAACTCATTAGAAGCTCGTTGCAGACTACCTCCTCGGGCAAGACCCGCGCCAACCGCTGGGCGAGGAACCGTTTGGCGGCGAGCAGTTCCGGGTAGGTCTTCAGTCCGGCGAAGGGCGGCGATCCGGAGAGCATTTCGATGAGCACGTAGCCCAGACTGGCCAGGTCGCTGCGCGGCGTGCATGCCTCGCCGTCGAGCACCTCGGGGGCGGCGTAGGTGGGCGTGCAGCTCCGACGGGCCGGCGGGTCCTCCAGCTCGAAGGCGGAACCGAGGTCCACGATCTTGGCGTTCCCCGTCCGTTTGAGCATGATGTTCGAGGGCTTCAGGTCGCCGTGGACGATCCCGTGCCGGTGCAGGGCGGCCAGGGCGGCCAGGCAGTCGCGGACGATGGCAATGGCCACCCCCGGCTTCACCCGCGGCTGCATCGGCCCGGCCGTGACGATCACCTGGTTGATGTACCGCCAGCGTTTGCTGCTCACGTGGTAGTGGATCCACTCGAGCATCTTCTGGGTGAGCAGGTGCCGGAGGTCGAAGCCGTCCACCCATTCCATTTCCATCAGCCGGATGCGTTCGCGGTCGATCCAGTTGTGGACGTCGAGCAGGTTGTCTTGCTGGATTTGGGCGACGTGGGCGGCGACCTGGGCCATGCGGCCCATCGAATCGTCGTAGGAGCGTTCGTCCTCGTAGCGCTCCGGCGAAAAGACCTTGACGGCCACCGGCAGCGTGAAGCGGTCGGTCCCGCGCCGCTCGCTGAGGAACACCACCCCCTGGCCGCCGGCCCCGAGAATGCGGTTCAACTGGTGATGCTCCGTCCAACTCAGGCGGGGCTGATCGAGGATGTGCTTGTAGCGGGCAATCAGTTCGTCGGAGCAGCGAACGGCCGCGTGGCCTCCCCACGTGCGGGTGGCACTACCCTCCAGGAAGGTTGTTGTAGCCATCTTGGCAATTACCCATGGGATTCGGGGAATGAAGGCTGGATAGTGCGCACTATCATACCTCACCGGCCCGGTGGGCGTCCATAGAGGAACGGAGAGCGTGCCGAAACGCAGGGCGTGATGGTTCCGGGGCTTGTACGGGTTGTAACGGCTTTCGGTGGCGGATCATTCCGCCGCCCGCCGGCGGAGTATACGCTAGGCTTGTCTTAAAGGCCGTTTGCTGTTACATATAGACAGTGCGCTCCGTGCGGGACCGGCAGTTCAGGCGTGCCGGTCCGGCGGGCGGATCGGCTCGAAGGCGGCCCCCGGCGCGGGGGCCGTGAAGCGCTCCTTTTTCCGGTTGCCGCCGGGCCTCGCCATGAGCACCGAACAACAACCGCTCGATTCCCAGTTGATCGAGCAAACGAAGCAGCAGATCCGCTCCATCGTCAGCGAGATCGCCCAGTTGGCGAAGGCCGACCTGGCGCCGGAAGAATTCTACCAGGAGTTCCTCACCCGCGTCGTTTCCGCGCTCGCCGCCGTCGGGGGGGCCGTGTGGACGGTCAACGAGGACAACCGGCTCGCGCTGCAGTACCAGATCAGCCTCCAGCAGACCGGGCTTCGCGAGAGCGAAGAGGCCCAAACCCAGCACGCCCGGCTGCTGTACAAGACCCTCAGCGGCGGCCGGGGGTTGCTCGTGCCACCGCATTCCGGCTCCGGCGACGATGATGAGGCCGCAAACCCAACCGACTTACTGCTCATTCTGGGGCCGTTGACCACCGACCTGGAGACCGTCGGGCTGGTCGAGGTGTTCCAGCGTCCCGATGCGGGCCAGAAAGTGCAGCAGGGCTACCTCCGCTTCCTGTCGGAAATGTGCGAGTTGGCGGCCGACTTCCTGAAAAGCCACCAACTCCGTCATTTTTCCGACCGCCAGGCTCTTTGGACGAAGCTGGAAGACTTCACCCGCGCCGTCTACGCCTCGCTCGACTCGCGCGGCACGGCCTACACCAT
>PWXP01000026.1 GCA_003561895.1 Planctomycetaceae bacterium
AACCTGGTGTTCACCCAGTTCAACCGCGTGGGCGATCCGCCCGACAACCTCCGGCCCCTGCCGAGCAAGAACATCGACACGGGCATGGGGCTGGAGCGGACGGCGGCCGTGCTGCAAGGGGCCGAGACGAACTTTCACATCGACATCCTGCGCCCTCTGGTCGAGGCGGCCGCCGAGGTGTGCGGCCTGCCGTACAACCCGGCCGATGAAACCGGCCGCCGGCTGCGCCGCATTGCCGACCACGTGCGGGCCTGCACCTTCGCCGTCCACGAGAACGTCTACCCCGGCCCGAACAAGGAAAAGTACGTCGTCAAGCGGCTGCTCCGCCGGGCGGTGCTCGACGGCCGGCAGATGGGCGTCGGCGACCCGTTCCTGCACAAGCTGGTGGGCACGGTGGCCGACCTGATGGAGGTCCCCTATCCGGAGTTGGGCCAAACTGTCCAGCGCGTCGCCCACGTCATCCGGCAGGAGGAGGCGAACTTCCTGGGCACCATCGACGCCGGGCTGGAGCGCATCGGCCGCATCTTCGAGCAGATGAAACGCGAGGGCCGGGGCACCGTGACCGGCGGCGACGCCGCCGAGATGTACACCACCTACGGCTTCCCCCCCGAACTGTTCGAAACCCTCGCCGCCGAACACAACCTGCTGTTCGACTGGAAGGGCTACCAGCAGGAAATGCAGCGGCACGGGGAATTGTCCGGCGCCGGCGAGAAGATCGTCTTCAAGCACGACCCGCTCGACGCCATCAAGAAGGTCCGGCACGGCAGCCGCTTCCTTGGCTACGAGACCGACGAAGTCGAGGGCGCCGACGTGGTGGCCATCGTGGCCGGCAACCAGCAGCTTTGCGACCAGGCCGACGAGATCGACTCGAGGCACCCGATCACCATCGTGCTGGATCGGACGCCGTTCTTCGGCGAGATGGGCGGCCAGGTGGGCGATACGGGGGAGATTGTCGGTCCCGGCTTCCGCTTCGAGGTGACCGCCGCCCGGGTCGACGGCGGGTTCACCCTGCACTGCGGCCACCTGCGCCGAGGAACCGTGCGGCTGGGCGACCGCGTAACCGCCCGCGTCGACGCCGGCCGCCGGCAGGGCATCCGCCGCGCCCACTCGGCCACCCACGTGCTGCACTATGCCCTGCGCAAGGTCCTCGGCGAACATGCCGAGCAACAGGGTTCGAAAGTCGACGACGACTGGCTGCGGTTCGATTTCACCAATCCCCAGGCCGTCACACCGGACGAATTGGCGGAAATCGAGTGCGAGGCCAACGCGAAAATCCTCGAAGGCGCGCCGGTGGCGGCGGAAAAGCTGCCCCTGGCCGAAGCCCGAAAGGCCGGCGCCATGATGCTCTTCGGCGAAAAATACCCGGACGTGGTCCGCATGGTGACCATGGGCGATTTCAGCAAGGAGTTGTGCGGCGGCACGCATCTGGACCACACGGCGAAGATCGGACTGCTGAAGATCACCTCCGAGGAGAGCGTGGCGGCCGGCACCCGGCGCATCGTCGCCCTGACCGGCCGGAAGGCGCTCGGACGGATTCGCGAGCACGAGCGGGTGGTGCACGAGGCCGCCGTGTTGCTTCGCACCTCGCCGGAGGAACTGCCGGCGCGCGTCGAGGCGATGTCGAAGGAAATCCGCGAATTGAAGAAAAAGTTGGCCCAGGGGGCGGGACGGGCGGAGGGCCCTTCGATCGAACAGTTGGCCCGGCATGCCCTCCAGGTCGCCGGGGTCCGGGTAGTCGCCGCCGAGGTGCCGGGCGGCAGCCCCGAGGTTCTCCGCCAGTTGATCGATCAGCTTCGGCGGAAGGCGGCCCCCGTGGCCGCCTTGCTCGCCTCGCGGGTGGAAGGCAAGGTTACGTTGATTGCCGGCGCCAGCCGCGACGTGGTCGAAAAGGGATTCGATTGCGTGGCTTGGGTGCGAGCCGTGGCCAAGCGGGTGGGTGGCGGAGGCGGCGGACGCCCCGACATGGCTCAGGCCGGCGGCAAGAACCCCGACGCCCTCCCGCAAGCCCTCGACACCGCGGCCGAGGAAGCCACGAAGCTGCTGCAAAGCGCGTAGTTCATAGCGGCGCCGTCGGCCCAAAAAGTGGATGGAAACGTGGGGCATTTGGGGCGACGGGCGTATTCCAAGAAAACCGTCTTGCTACGAATCGCCACAGCGATATACTGTGCTGTGGCGTATCCGGGGCCGGGGAGCCGTTTGCGGGTCGGCGGCGCGGGCAGTTTATACCGCTGCGCGGGAAGGCACGGTCCTCCAGAACTGCCGCTTATTGGGGGAAGGAGGGGGTGCGATTCCCGCCATCGGGACAGCCATCGGGAGCCGCCCGGTTGACACGACACGGCTGGGGAGCTAGCATACAGGATTTACTGGTTTCCGGTAGGGTGGCTTCGGTCGAATTGCCGGCTTCGGAAACCCTTTAGGATCACGAGACCTATGGCCGTACCCAAACGCAAACATTCGAACTCGAGAACGGGGAAGCGTCGTTCCCACGATGCGAAGAAGCCTCCGCACATCGCGTATTGCGAAAAGTGCAGCGCCGCGGTAACCCCGCATACGGTGTGCCCCAATTGCGGTTATTACATGGGACGCAAAGTTACCGAGGTTGAGGCCTAGCGTTGAGTAAAATCGCTTTCCTTTTTCCCGGACAAGGAGCCCAATCGGTGGGGATGGGCAAGCGGCTTGCCGAGTCGCTGCCCGCCGCCCGGGCGCTGTACGACCGCGCCGGCGAGGTGTTGGGCTACGATTTGGCCCGCCTGTGCTTCGAAGGCCCGGCCGAGGAACTTGATTCGACCGTCCGCAGCCAGCCGGCGCTGTTCGTGACCAGTCTGGCGGCCGTCGAGGCGCTGCGAGCCGAGGCGGCTGACGTGGTGCTCGCCTGCGAGGCCACCGCCGGCTTGAGCCTGGGCGAATATACGGCCATGGTCTTTGCCGGAGTAATGGAGTTTGAGGACGGCCTGAGGTTGGTCCAGAAGCGGGGGGCGGCCATGCAGCAGGCAGCCGACGCAACCCCCAGCGGTATGGTAAGTATCCTCGGCCTCGAACGCGTCGAAGTCGAAGCCCTGTGCAGGAAGGCCCGCGGAAACGACGTGCTGGAAATCGCCAACCTGCTTTGTCCGGCCAACATTGTCATTTCGGGCTCGAACGCGGCCTGTGAACGGGCGGCGGAAATCGCACAGTCATTCGGGGCGATGCGTGCCGTGCCGCTGGCGGTGGCCGGTGCGTTTCACACCGTCATCATGAAGCCGGCCGAGAATAAACTCGCCGAGGCCCTCGCCGACGTGCCCATGCAACCGCCTCGCATTCCCGTGGTGGCCAACCTCGACGCCCGCCCCCACGACGATCCCGAGGATATCCGCAGCCTCCTCATGCGGCAGG
Organism: Planctomycetaceae bacterium; assembly: GCA_003561895.1. Classification (GTDB taxonomy): domain Bacteria; phylum Planctomycetota; class Planctomycetia; order Pirellulales; family Thermoguttaceae; genus PWXP01. The sequence continues at coordinate 3,373 of PWXP01000026.1, forward strand.
TGCTGGAACCGGTGCAGTGGGAAGACTCCATGCGCTACCTGCTGGCCGACGGTTTCGATCAGTTTTACGAGGTGGGCCCGGGCCGCGTGCTCCGGGGGCTGCTCCGGCGGATCGACCGCGGGGTATCGTGCCAGAGCGTCGAGGTTTAGCCAACGAATCAAGGAACCAGTGGAAGTGGCCGTCTGCATCGGGGAAGTTTTTACATGAGCGAAGCAACGAAACCGCGCATCTCGGTCGACCTGAGCGGGCGCGTGGCGCTGGTCACCGGCGCGGGGCGGGGGCTGGGCCGGGCGATCGCCCAGTCGCTGGCCGCTGCCGGCGCCGGCGTGGCGTGCGTCGATGTCGACGCCGACCCGCTCAATGAAACCGTCCAGGCCATCCGAAACGGCGGCGGCCGAGCCGAAGCGCTCACCTGCGACGTGACCCAAAGCGACCGCGTCAACGAAGTGGTCGAGCAGGTGGTCGAGCAGATGGGCCGGCTGGACATCCTGGTCAACAACGCCGGAATTACGCGCGATGGGATGCTCGTGCGGATGAAGGACGACCAGTGGGACGCCGTCCTTGCAGTTAATTTGAGGGGAACGTTCCTCTTCACCCGCGCCGCCACCCGGCCTATGATGAAGGCGCGAGGAGGCAGGATTGTCAATATCGCCAGCGTTTCCGGGCTGATCGGCAATCCGGGGCAGGCGAATTATTCGGCCTCGAAGGCCGGTGTGATTGGGCTGACGCGGACCGCAGCCCGCGAACTCGCCTCGCGCAACATCACCGTCAACGCGGTGGCTCCCGGCTTTATTGCTACGGAGATGACCGCTAAGCTGGGGGGGGATTTAGTAGCCCAGGTTAAGGAGAGGATTCCGCTGGGGCGGGTGGGTGACCCTCAGGACGTGGCCGATGCGGTCGTGTACTTGGCCAGCGACGCCGCCGGCTACATTACCGGGCACGTGTTGAGCATCGACGGCGGGCTGACGGTGTGAAAGCGGAAGCAATTTTTCCCGGTCCAGGAACCTGGAGATATAGACACGGAGCGGAAAAGTCGGTATATCTTTCCGAATCTGGTCGGGCGCGCCTCGACCCAGGGTGTGATCCCCCTCGTGGGGATTGTTTACAAATGCACAATAATGGGGCCCAGCGGGGGCCTTAGTCACAAGGCTTGATTTGCAGGAGGACCTTCAAGGTGGCCTCAGTTAATGAACGTGTCATCGATATCGTGGCAGAGCAACTCGGCGTGAACAAGGACCAGATCCAGCCCGAAACGTCGTTCGTCAACGACCTCGGCGCCGACTCGCTGGACACCGTCGAATTGGTCATGGAGTTGGAGGAGGAGTTCGACATCACCATCCCCGACGACGTGGCGGAAAAGATTCAGACCGTGGGCCAAGCCATTGAGCATATCGAAAAAGCCGTCGAAGACAATTGACAGGTTGAGATGAGAAGGCGCGTCGTCGTTACCGGATTGGGCGCGGTCACGTCACTCGGCTGGAAGGTCGAGGATCTGTGGGCGCGCATTCTCAGGGGTGAGAGCGGGGTGCGCCCCCTCCAGAAGATCGATACCGCGCGCTTCCGAGCCCGGATCGGCGGGGAAATCGTCGACTGGTCGACCGACGGATACATCGATCCGAAGGAAGCCAAACGCCTCGACCGCTTCGCGCAGTTCGGCGTAGCGGCCGGAATCGACGCCGTCCGCGATTCGGGAATCGACTTCACCCGGGAGGAACCCTACCGGTGCGGCACCATTCTCGGGTCGGGCATTGGCGGGCTGCTGGAAATTGAAGCGCAGCACATCCGTCTGCTGAACCGGGGGCCGGAAAAGGTCTCGGCCTTCACCGTGCCGAAGATGATGACCAATGCCGCTTGCGGGTACCTCTCCATCCTGTACAGACTGCGGGGCATGAACCAGGCCGTCTCGACCGCCTGCGCCAGTGCTACCAATGCCATCGGCGACGCCGTCCGCGCCATCCGCTACGACGAGGCCGACGTGATCGTCACCGGCGGCACCGAAGCCGCGCTGACCCCCCTGGGCCTTAGCGCGTTCTCGTCCATGCGGGCCCTTTCCGAGCGGAACGACGATCCCGCGCGGGCCAGCCGGCCGTTCGATGCCGGGCGGGACGGGTTCGTCCTCAGCGAGGGGGCGGGACTCTTGGTGGTCGAGGAATTCGAACACGCCCGGGCGCGCGGCGCGAAAATCTACGGCGAACTGCTCGGTTACGGCTGGAGCGCCGACGCCGGCCACATCACCCAGCCCGACGAAAAAGGCCTCGGCGCCTCGCACGCCATGCGGCAGGCCCTCCACGATGCCGGGTTGAACCCCGAGCAGGTGGGCTATATCAACGCCCACGGCACCAGCACGCCCCTGGGCGATCAGGCCGAGACCGCGGCCATCAAGAACGTCTTCGGCGAGCACGCGCGGCGCCTGAGCGTTTCGAGCACCAAGAGCCACCTCGGCCACCTGCTCGGTGCCAGCGGGGGCGTGGAGTTGATCTTCTGCTTGCTGGCCCTGCGCGACGGCGTCCTCCCGCCCACGATCAACTACGAAACGCCCGACCCCCTCTGCGACCTCGACTACACGCCCAACCAGCCCCGCCAGCGGAACATCGAGGCCGCCATGTCCAACAGCTTCGGTTTCGGCGGGCACAACGGGTCGCTCATCGTCGCGGCGCTGCAGTAGTCGCGGAGGCCCAATGTCGCAGGCACACGCCGCTGTGCCGTCCCCCTGGAGAAGCGGTCTGCATATCGTTAGCGCCGGCATGCTTCAGCAATCTTTCGCAGAAACTCCTTGGGACCAGGGCTATGGGACTGGAAATGGTCGAACTGGTGATACGGCCGAAACGTACGCAATCAACTCGTCCACCGGGAAGATCAACTCCGCCGTGTTCGAGTCCTGCAGGGTTTGCCCGTTGACGCGGCAGCGGATGCCCAGGGCGTGCGGATTCGACACTTCGTCGGGCGTGACCAGGTACGGGCCGAACGGGGCGAACGTGTCGAATGTCTTGCCCAGCAGCCACTGGCCGCCGGGCTTGCCAAGCTGCCAATCGCGAGCAGACACGTCGTTGCCGCAGCAGTACGCGGCGACGTGCCCGAGGGCATCCGACCGCGCGATGTTCCGCCCACCGCGGCCGATGACGGCCACCAGTTCGGCCTCGTAATCGACCTCTTGGCTGCCGGCTGGAAGGACGATGGAGTGCCCGTGGGCCAGGACCGCCGAGGGAAACTTATTGAAGATCACCGGCTCGGGCGGCGGCTCGAAGCCGCCTTCGCGCGCGTGATCGGCGTAGTTGAGGCCCACGCAGATGATCTTTTCCGGGCGGGGAATGCTAGGAATGTCCATCCTACGTGCCGGCAAGCCGGTTTCCACCGCTCGCTCAAGCATATCCGACCACCGAGGTCTCCGCAACCGATCAGGTTATATCGAATATTCCAAACCGGGCGCGGGGCTTCGTGGACTCCCGCCTCGCAACACCCGAACCTGCCAAGCGGCGGATGTACGTTTTTGCTTCAGCTGCCGCCGTGACCTAAACTTTTCTTAGCGGATGCTAGCGCGTCAATTTCGCGCCCCGGAGGGGGGCTTCCTGCCGAAGCCGTGAGAATCGGTGCGTTTCGTGCAGGCAGTGCCCGTTTCCTCCCGAGGCTCTAGCGCCGTTCTCGTAGCCGGCAGTGCACCACACGGAGACTTCGCAGCAATGACGCACGCCTCTTCCTCTCGCCCGGAAGTTTCTCGGCCGGTCACCTCCCACCAGGCGGCCTCGGCGGAGCATTGGATGGCGGAGTTGGGGTCATTGCTGCGCGAGCTGGAAAACGTGGCCGGCGCCTCCCCGGCCGTACCGGCCGTCTTCGGCGCCCAAACCGACAACCAACTGGTCCAGGTCCGCCTGGGAATTGCCAGCAGCCTGTTTGCGGCGCTCCAGTGCAAACATCCGCCTACGGCGGGCCACTCGCTGCGGGTGGCGCTGACGTGCTCGGCGTGGGCCACGCACCTCGGGCTCGGCGAAGACACGCGCGACCACCTGGAAATTGCCGCGCTGCTGCACGACGTGGGCATGATCGGTACGCCTGACTGCATCTTGGCCAACCCTCTCCCGCTCAATGCCGTCGAGGCGTCGGTGGTGGCGAAGTCGCGGCAGATGAGCCTGGCAATCCTCCGCCACAGTTCCTCCGCGCCGGAAATCCTCGAGATGATCGAGCACGTCAGCGCCTGGTACGACGGCAGCCACGACCGCGACGCCGCGGCCGGGACGGCCATTTCCCTGGGAGCCCGCATGATCGCCATCGTGGAAGCATTCGATTCCATGACCACCGATCACGTCTATCGCCCGGCCATGCCGCACGAGCGGGCGATGAGCGAGATCTACGAGTGCGGGGGCACGCAGTTCGATCCGGACCTGGTCTTGCGGTTTTCCGAGTTCCGCGCCGCCGACCGTTCTGCGATCCACGAGGCGGTGGCTTGGCGCTGGCTGCGTTCGCTCGACCCGGAACTGGTCAATTCCTACTGGGAACTGAACTGCGTCCCGTCGTCGCTCCGGGAGCCCAACGCCGATGCCCTGTTCCAAGCCAAGCTCCTGGAGAACATGTATGACGCGGTGGTGTTCATCGACGCGGCGGGGCTGGTCACACTGTGGAACCGGGGGGCGGAGCGGTTGACAGGCATTTCCGGCACCAGCATGCGGCAGTGCCGCTGGCACCCGGAACTGCTCAAAATGACCGACGAGCGACGCCAGCCGGTCACCGAGGCCGACTGCCCGGTAAGCTGCGCCATTCGCTCCGGCGTGCAATCGCTGCGGCGCCTGACGATTACGGGGCGGAACGATCAGCCGGTGGCGGTCGATTCCCACACCATCCCCGTCAGCGACGGCGACGGAAGCATCCTAGGGGCGATCCTGCTGGTTCACGACGCCTCCTCGGAGGCCTCGCTGAAGCAGCAGTGCCAGAGCCTTCATGCAAAGGCCACCCAGGACCCGCTTACGCAGGTGGCCAACCGCGCCGAGTTCGACCGCGCGCACGAGATGTTTGTGGCGGCGCATCAGCAACTGGGCATGCCCTGCTCGCTGATCATGGTCGACCTCGACCGCTTCAAGCGGGTGAACGACAGGTTCGGTCACCAGGCCGGCGATCTGGCGATCATCAGTCTGGCCACGCTGCTGAAGGGCGCATGCCGCTCCGGCGACTTGGTGGCTCGCTACGGCGGGGAGGAATTCGTCATGCTGTGCGCCGACTGCGACAATGCCACCGCCGCACGCCGCGCGGAGTACGTCCGCAAGGCGCTGACCCAAATGCCGCAGCC